>CAZDXZ010000086.1:0-6166 GCA_964509615.1 uncultured Dehalococcoidales bacterium | reverse complement strand
AGCCCTTGGCTTCCTCTCCCCCTCCCAGGGCGGCCCCTGCGCTGAACGCCCTGCCAGCGCCGGTCACAATCACCACACGCACGTCGTCGTCGTTATCCGCCCGGTCGAACGCGTCGAGCAGCTCCCTGCAGGTCGACGCGGTGATCGAGTTCATCTTGTCCGGGTTGTTGAGCGTCAGCGTGAGAATGCCCTCCGACACCTCGTATTTAAGCTCCTTGTACTCCATGGAAACCTCCTTTAATCAAGAATTTGATCGGCCCTTTGCCCCGGGCCGGCTTGAAGACAGATGAAAAGCTAAACCTGTATTGTGATGCCGTGGTCTTTGAGGTCGGTGAGAATCTCGAAGGCCGCCCGGTGTTTGGTATGAAGCAGTTCCGACATGCCCCTGTTTTTCCCCTGTTTGTAGGTGACGCTGAGCTCGCACGAGGCCAGTTTGCTGTTGAGGCAGTGCTTGCTCCCGCCCGGCGGATTGTAGTAGTTGAGGCCGGCGAACAGCTCCCTGGGGGCATACATCCTGCCTCTGATATCGACGTCGTCACTGGATGAGTTGAAATGCCAGTCGAAATAGGTGAACCATCCCTCGGCCCTGATCGTCTGCAGGACGTTGTTCAGCTTGTATTCCTCCCCTTTGTGTCTGAGCGTGATGAGGGTCATGCGGGGTGTCCAGACGGGGCCTATTTTAACCCGGGCGGTGGCCACCTCAAGGAAGCTGTCGGGGCTGTTGTCGAAGCCGGCTACCTGACCCCAGGCATACAGGTCGGTATGCTTGGAGCCCCAGTTATGGTTCTGGCTGCCGATCCAGTTCTCGATTTTGATCGTATTGCCGTCCACTTCCAGCGTGCCGGTGAAGCAGGCCATGGGAAGCGGAACGCAGAGCTTGGCCTTGGGGAAGCCGCCCGAATACATATTCATGGGCAGGGGGAAAATGGGTTGGCTGTCCCCGCTGTATTTAAGGTCCCAGTTGATGGTATGGTTGTGAGATGCGGCGCTGCCCTTGAGCCAGTCCTTCTGCAGGAAGGCTTCTCCGATCCTGACGTCGAGTCCCGAGCGGCTGAACGAGCACTGTCCGATGTGCAGTTCCTTTTTAACGGCTGTGGTGGAGGAGGTCTCGCCGTTGAAGTAGACGGCCCAGAGCTCCCCGATAGCCTTTTCCGGACGGCCGTGGGGGTTGAAGATGGTGTACCTTATCCAGAAAGCCAGTGGGCGCTCGGGATGGTTGGCGCGCAGGAAATAGCTTTCGTAGTGGCCTTGCCGCTGTCCCGGCTGGTAGATCGCGCAGTTGGCGGCGCTCAGCCAGTCTTGCTCTGTTCTCTTCATCGTAAACCTCCCGGAGCCTCCTAATCATAACGTAAAAGCGGATAAAACTAAATACCGCTTTCGATGCAATACTCCCGCAGCGTATTGAGTGAGGCAAAGAACTCCTTCATCATGGTGCCCACGGGATACATGCCGCGCCTCGTGATTGAGATAAGGCCGTTTTTCTCCCTGATGACCCCTGCGGCCTTGAAGAAAAGCAGCTCCGCCCACAGGCGGGTATGAATGTCGGAATTGAAGCGCTGTCTGAACTGCTGCGTGTTCAGGCCCATGCCGAAGAACCTGGTCAGCATATAGTAACGGTACTGCTCGGCGGGGGAGAGATGGCGTGCGCGGACTATCGGCAGCCGGTCTTCGGCGATCAGCTTGTGATAGCCCTCCAGCGAGAAGGAGTTGACCAGGAAATCGCCCCCCAGGAAGCTGACGGACCCGGCGCCGACGCCGATGTAGTCGTCGTAATCGATGATGTATTCGTCGATCATAAGGTCTCCCCGCGAGAAGCACCAGGCCGTGGATGCCCTGTATCCGCTGTCCAACAGTTCTCGCAGTATCAGCTCGTAGTATTGCTTTTCATGCGAGGTATCCACCCTGCGGAACTTCCTGGTCAGCGCGTCCAGTTTATGGGGAGAGGGCATCAGCGGGTAGAACGTGGCCTGGTCCGTGCCCAGGTCCTTGAAGATTCTGATATCGGAGAGGAACTGCTGCGGAGTTTGCGTGGGGAAGTTGAACATGAGGTCCACATTGACCGTATCGAATTTACCCTGCGCCAGCTTCAGTTTCTGGATGGAGTCTTCGCCTTTGAAGAGCGTCCTGCCCATGGCCTTGAGCAGCCCGTCATCGAAGCTCTGAACGCCGACTGACAGGCGTTTGACCCCCAGCTGCCTTAGCTGGTCGATGGTTTCCGGCGTCAGCTCGCGCGGGGTGGTCTCAAGAGAGATGCGCTTGATCTCGAATTTCGATCTGAGGAAATTCACGAAGTCGGAAAGCTCGTCCATGAGCACGGTGGGCGTGCCGCCCCCGAAGTAGAAGTCGTTGAATTTAAAGCCCAGGTCGGCGTAAAGCTCGACCTCTCTCCGCAGGTCTGCGAAATAGGTGCGGGCCTGCTCCTCCTTGAACAGGTAGCGGTTGAAGCAGCAGAACGGGCAGAGTGTCTTGCAGAAAGGGATATGGATATAGAGGGATACCCTGTCCCCGCGAGTTTTGCCCTCCGAGGCGATGCGGGAGAGGTCGGCATCGCCGGTAAACCTGAGGAACTTCTGTCCTTCGTAGCGGACGACCGAGCCGGCAAACCAGGGAATCATGACAGGGAATTATACCCCGATCGCTATTTACCTTCCAATAACCCCATAGCGCGGTCAACCTCGCGGGCACGGTAGTAATCGGCATTGAAGTACCTGGACGACCAGAGGTAGCCGAATGAGCTGAGGAAACCAATTCCGCTGATGACCAGGAATGATGTCTGGATGTTGACGGCGTCGGATACCGCTCCCATCAGTATGGGTCCCCACATGCCGCCCAGGATATATCCGGTAAGCATATACAGGCCCATAGCCGTGGCGCGCTGGTAGGCGGGGACGATCTCCTGAACCGCATTGAGCTGCGCGGAGACGAAGGCGGTTGTGAAGAAAACTCCGGCCGCGAAAAGGGGCAGCGAAGCAAAATAGGTGCCGGCGGCCATCAGGACGCTGGCCAGCAGCATGACCACGACGATGACCAGCACCTTGTTGCGCGGGTTGCGCTGTGAGACCTTGTCCGTGATCCATCCGCCCAGCGGCATGGCGATGATGGCAGTCAGAGCCAGCCCGGCGGAGACAGAGCTGGCCAGCACCGTGTCCATGCCCATGCTGCGGTTCAAGAGCACCGGCACCCAGGGCACGTAACCGAGCACGTAGCACATCTCGAGCGCGATGGTCAGGTAAAGGATGGGCAGTGTCTTGATCTTTACGAACTGCTTGAGCGTGGTACCCAGCGCGTTGCTGCGAGGTACATCACCCGCTTTATTGAGCGCCGATTTGTCTATCCTGTAGTCAGGCATAAACCAGGCCAGTATGCCGAAGATGATGCCGGGCGCAGCCACAGCCATGAAGGCTGCCTGCCAGCCGAAGCTTTTGGTGACGAAACCTCCGATCAGGAAGCCGAGGGCGGAGCCCAGTGGTATGGCTACCACCCAGATGCCGGTCACCAGCGCGCGCCTGGCCTTCTTGATCATGCCGGCGATAAGGGCCATGCCGCCCGAGACAAAGCTGGCCTCGCCCACTCCCACCACGGTACGTGTGGCCAGCAGCTGGCCGAAATTGGCGCAGAAGCCGGAAAAAAGGCTGGCCGCGCTCCAGATAACAGCCATCAGGGAGACCATTTTTGACCGGCTCCAGCGGTCGATCAGGTAGGACAGCGGCAACGCGAAGACCGCTACGCCGATGAGCACCACCGACATCAGCCAGCCCACCTCGGTATCGCTCAGTCCCAGGTCGGCCTTAAGTGCTGGGGTCATGGGGCCGATCACCGAGCGCAGAGCATAGTCCATCATATACAGGACGAAAAGGACTGTGATGGTATACCATACCTGCCACGGTTTGACCTTGATCAAAACATCGTTTTTCTCCGTCTGTCCCTGTTTCATCGCAACCTCCGCTAACTTTTATGGCTCTATATTACAGCAATCAGCCGACTCATTTTTTTACCACGGTGGCCGAGCAGTTACCCTGCTTACCGGCGTTGACCGTGCAGCCGACTCTGGCGCCCTCAACCTGTCTCGGCCCGGACATTCCTCTCATCTGCCAGGTGAGCTCGCAGACCTGCGCCAGGGCCTGGGCTGGTATAGCCTCGCCGAAGGAAGCGCAGCCGCCGCTGGTATTGACCGGCATCCTGCCCCCTATTCCAGTAGCTCCTTCCCGCAGCAGCTTCTCAGCGTCTCCCCGTTTACACAGCCCGATCTCCTCGTACCAGCCAAGTTCGAAGGCGGAACTGAGATCGTAGACCTCTGCCAGGTCCAGGTCTTCGGGTCCTATGCCCGCTTCTTCGTAGGCGGCATAGGCCGACCGGACGCCCATGCCGTTGTTGAAATCGAGCTCACCCGAATCGCTGGCGATATCAAGGCCGTAGCCTCCGCTCCTGGGATCGGGGTATTTGGGAGTCGATATACCCACGCCGGACAGTCTCACAGGCTTGCGGGTATGCTTTTTGGCCGCCTTCATGCTGCTCAGCACGATCGCGGCAGCGCCGTCGCTGGTCGCGCAGAGCTCGTACAGGCGCAGCGGGTAAGTCACCATGGGGGACTTGAACACGTCTTCGACGGTGAAGACCTTTTTAAAGCGCGCCAGGGGATTGAGAGCTCCGAATTTGCTGTTTTTAACCTTCACCAGCGCGAGGTCGTTTTCGGTCATTCCGTAATGGTGCATCCTGTATGTGGCCATGAAGGCGAATCCGGTAGGATTGGTCAGGCCCGGTATCCTGAAACGCTGGGCGTCCAGGTCGTTGGGATCGTCCTCCCGGCCGACATGAGTAACTCCGAAAAATCCGGCGGGAGAGATGCTGGCCGCCACGACCAGAGCATAATCGCAGAAGCCCGAGTTTATATAGGCCTGCGCCGTCTTCAGGGCATATCCGCCGGTGGCGCAGGCGTTGTATACATTCACCACAGGTATACCGTTATTGCCTATTTTCTGCGACAATCTGCAGCCGGCCAGCAGGCCGTCGACCCCGCTCCAGGGATCCGAGCCCGCCACCACGAACTGTATGTCTTTCCACTCCAGCCCGGCGTCCTTCAGCGCACCTTGAGCCACTTCCAGGTTCAGCTCGGGAACGCTCTTGTCCTTTATCTTGCCCCAGGGATGCATTGCTACTCCTAAAATTGCCACTTCTTTCATTTTTCACCTCTAAATCGATACCGGTATTTATATTTACCTCAGTTTTTGGCCGGCCTGAACTTCCAGGCCATGACGTCGTTGCCCTGGCTGTCCTCATACAGCTTTTCAATCACGACGTCCATGTCCATGCCGACCTCCAGGTTTTTCTCGTCATAGCCGGATGAAATCTGGCCGGTGACGCTGATGCCCTCCGGAAGGCTTACCATGCCCACGCCGAAGGGTACAAAGGGATCTGGTGCGTGGTATGGGGGGGGCGGCGAAAAATAGTTGATGGAATAGGCTTCCAATTTACCTTTGTTGCCGAGCAGCACGGACTCCATCGCCCCGTCCTTTTTACAGTTCGGGTTGCGGCATACCTGCGCCGGCGGGAAGAAATAGCCCCGGCAGACGGAACATCTGCTGGCTATGATATGAGGCTCCTCCGGAGGCATGGTGAACCAGCCCTGTATGGCGGGGATCTGCTGTTTTTGTGAGCTTTGATCGCTCATGGATGACCTCCTTTATTCATTTCCAATCATTGTTTATTACGCGAGCTTGCTGGTATCGAAAGCAGTTTTTATCCCTCCCTGCGCATAATCGTAAAATCCCTTGCCCACCTTTCTGCCCAGGCGTCCGGCCTGGACCATCTTATCTATCAGTGTCGATGTCGGCGCATACGCTTCAATGCCCATTGCCTTGAAGGCCTGCCCCACACGCTGATAGACATCCAGCCCGGCATAGTCCGCCATCTCGAATGGCCCCAGAGTCCAGCCGTAACCGTATTTCATGCCCGTATCGATATCTTCGACTGTGGCGATGCCCGCTTCCACCAGGTTGAGGGCCTCGCGGAACGCCGTGCCTGTGATACGGTTCATAATGAAACCGGGTATGTCTTTCATCACTTTCACCGGGTATTTATGCAGCGAAAGTATGAAATCAACGCTCTTATCAAAAACCGCTGCGGAAGTTTTTTCTCCTTTGATCACTTCAACCAGCAGCATCAGAGG
>CAZDXZ010000085.1:0-6214 GCA_964509615.1 uncultured Dehalococcoidales bacterium | reverse complement strand
ATCTGAACTAGCTCAGTGATTTAATAATCTGATTGACATGTATTTATATGAGTTTTATGCTATCACTAAAATAGATTGGGGCATGGTAAGGAGCAGGAGATGGACTTTACCCTTGGCATCGACCTCGGCACCACGGGCGTGAGGGCATTGCTCATCAACTCAAACGGAGATGTTGTGGCCTCGTCCGATGCCTCATACCCGTTGCTTACACCCAGACCATACTGGGCTGAGCAGGAGCCGGAACTCTGGTGGCAGGCCACGGTAACGTCCATCAAGGATTGCCTGAGCAGTGCCGAACAGGCAATCGGAGGCAAGGTTGGAGTAGCTGCCGTCGGCCTCTCGGGACAGATGCACGGGTCGGTATTTCTGGGCTCACAGGGAGATGTCCTCAGGCCCGCCATACTCTGGAACGACCAGCGCACGGCAGACCAGTGCGCGCAGATAACCGCGATAGTGGGAGAGGAGAGGCTGATCCGTCTAACATCAAACCGGGCACTGGCCGGATTCACAGCCCCCAAGATACTCTGGCTGAAGCAGAATGAGCCGGATATCTATGCTCAGGTTAATAAAATACTGCTGCCCAAGGACTATCTGCGATACAGGCTGACCGGTGCCATGGCTACCGAGGTCTCCGATGCCTCGGGCACCCTGCTTTTCAACGTCAGGGAACGCAAATGGTCGGAGGAAATGCTGCAGGCGCTCGAACTGCCACCGGCGTGGATGCCCGAATGCTCTGAATCTGTCGCAATCAGCGGCCATATCAGCCGGGAATCTGCTGTGCTTACTGGCCTTGCATCGGGAACACCGGTGGTGGGCGGCGCAGGAGACCAGGCCGCAGGGGCTGTGGGCAACGGTATCGTATCAACAGGCAAAGCATCATGCGTGCTGGGCACCAGCGGTGTTTTATTCTGGCACTGCGATACATACACTTATGATCCGCAGGCCAGGCTCCATTCCTTCTGCCACGCAGTACCCGGTAAATGGCACTTAATGGCCGTGACCATGGCCGCCGGCGGATCACTGCGCTGGTTCCGCGACAGCCTCTGCCAGGATATCAAGGAGCAGGCCAGAGCGGAAGGCATCGACCCTTACGAGATCATTACCGAAATGGCCGGGCGGATTGCAGCCGGCTCCGAGGGACTTCTGTTCCTCCCCTATCTTGCAGGGGAAAGAACGCCCCATGCCAACCCGCATGCCACCAGCGCATTCATAGGCCTAACGCTGCGTCACACGCGGGCGCATCTGGCCAGGGCCGTTATGGAGGGGATCACCCTGAGCCTCAGGGACTGCATGGAGCTTGGCAGGAAGTGCGGGGCGACCGCACCGGTTATAAGCTTCTCCGGCGGCGGCGCCAGGAGCGACCTCTGGCGGCAGATGGCAGCCGATATTTTGGGCGTGGGCGTACAGAGGATGAACAGCGACGAAGGCCCGGCCTACGGCGCAGCCATACTGGCAAACGTCGGCGCCGGCCTGCACAGGTCAGTTGAAGATGCGTGCGCAACGTTTATCAAAGTTAAAAATAGCCTGCAGCCCGACAGCGCAGCAGCCGAGAGGTACTTGAACCTCTACAGGTTGTACACCTCGCTCTATCCTTCGCTGCTGGGATTCTACGAGCAGAACGCCTCATTTATAAAAAGATACTCTTGATGTCGAGGGAATCTTCTCGTAGAGGAGCTGGTCTGTTACAGTCGCAATATGATGTCCTGAGAGAGTTCAACACGGCAAGATTACTTTCATGCACCGGTTGATGCCGGCCAGGTCTTTGACCAGTGTTATATCCGCGCCGGGCAACGATCTCTTTACCACAGGCATCAATCTCTGTTCCTGGCCTTCTCCCATCTCCAAAACGAGAGCACCTCCGGCGGCCAGTCTGTCGGGAGCCTGTTCAAGCAACGCCTGAATAATGTCGGTACCTTTTTCCCCGCCGTCCAGGGCAACCGGCGGCTCGTGCAGATGTATCTCCGGCTGCAGGCAGGGCAAGTCTCCCCGCGATATATATGGCAGGTTGGCCACGATCAAATCCATTTTTTGCTTAATTTGCTCCAGTAAATTTCCGTGCACAGGTATTATCCTTTCCTCAAACCCATGACGATGGATATTGATAGCGGCAACTTCAAGGGCGACCGGTGATATATCCACGGCGTACAGCTGAGCCTCCTGTATATTCACTGCGAGCGCAATGGCGATGGCCCCGCAGCCTGTGCCGATGTCGGCCGCCAGCATCCGGCGGTGGTTACGCAGGGCCCATGAGCGATGGAAATCGATGGCGGCCTCCACCAGCGTCTCTGTCTCAGGCCTGGGTATCAGCACCCGGTGATCGACGAAAAAGTCAAGACCATAAAATTCCTTCTCCCCGGTGATATAAGCTGCGGGCTCACGCTGCAGCCTGCGCTCCGCCATCCCCTCCAGCAGCGTAAGCTCGCTGCTTGTAAGCGCTCTCTCAGGCCGCGCTAGAACCTCAGCTTTATTCAGGCGCAGGGCGTGGCAGAGCAGCAACATGACCTCATCCGCCGCCTCATCGATGTACGCCTTTTGAAAAACAGAAGTATATTTACGCAGCCACTCCGCGCAGGTCACAGTCTGTTTTCCTGAAGCAGCCGTGACTGCTCCTCCGTAGCCAGCGCTTCGATCAGCCTGTCCAGGTCGCCGTCCATGATGCGCGGCAGACCGTGCAGGCTGAGATTGATGCGGTGGTCGGTCAGGCGGTCCTGGGGGAAATTGTAGGTGCGTATCTTCTCAGACCTGTCTCCGCTGCCGATCTGCGAGCGGCGCTCCTCGGTCACCTCGTCCTGCTGTTTGCGCTGCTCGATGTCGTACAACCTGGCTCGCAGCACCGCCATGGCCTTGAGCTTGTTGCGCAGCTGCGATCTTTCGTCCTGGCAGACCGCCACGATGCCCGTGGGGACATGCGTGATGCGTACGGCCGTGCTCAGCTTGTTAACGTTCTGGCCGCCGGCGCCGCCGCTGCGGAAAATATCAATGCGCAGGTCCTCCTGGTTGATGTGTACGTCTATCTCCTCAGCTTCAGGCAATACGGCTACAGTAGCCGCCGAGGTATGTATCCTGCCCGATGCTTCGGTGACCGGCACACGTTGGACGCGGTGCACGCCGCGTTCGTACTTGAGATGGCCATAGGCGCCCTTGCCTTTGACCTCGAAGATGATCTCCTTGAAACCTCCCATCTCGTTCTGGTTGCTGTCGATTATGTCGATCTGCCAGCCCTTGGACTGGGCATAGCGCGAATACATGCGGTATAGGTCCGCTGCAAAGAGCGCTGCCTCATCCCCGCCAGTGCCGGCCCTGATCTCCACTATGGCATCCTTGCCTCCGCTGGCATCTTTGGGCAGCAACGACAGCTTTAGTTCATCCAACAGGACCTCGTGGTTTGACTTTAAGGCTGACAGCTCCGCTTTTGCCATGGCCAGCATATCGGCATCGAGGCCTCCCTCGATCATGGCCTGAGTATCGGCAAGGTCCTTTCCCACCGCCTTGTATTGCCTGTATTTATTTACAGCATCCTCAATGGCAGCCCGCTCCTGCGACAGTGCCTGCACGCGCTGGAAGTCGTTATATACCTCGGGCTGTGCTATTAAATTGCCCAGTTCCTCGTAGCGCTTTTCTATTGCTTCAAGCTTCTCAAACATATCTGCATTCCATTGAATACAGGGAGAATTATAGCATCGTAGCTTGAACGCACTCAAATGGCTCTATCTCGGTCAGTTCCGAATAAGTTATAATAGGCACCGATTCCAGGCAAAAGTTATCTTGGAGGCCGGTATGAAAGATGAACAACGTCGGAGAGTGGTATTAGCAGGAACGAGAAAGGTATGGGTCTTTGTGCTGCTGGGCGCAACACTGCTACTGGCAGGATCGGTCTTCGGCATCGACTGGACCAACTACCTGTTTCAAATTAAAAGCCCATATCCCGCCATCGCCAAGCCGGGCATCACGCTGCTCTCGATGATCATCGTGCTTATCGCAGGCAAATATGCTCTTGAGAAAAAGGACTGGATCCTGCTGCTGCTGGCTTTCTGCTGCATGCTGCCCACCGATGTATTGATGAGCGTGGTGGTAGCAGTGCCGGGCATGACAGTGGGAGGAATCACTTTCATGATCGGCGGTGTACTCTCCATCATCGCACACATCTTCCTGATCATACGTGTCGGCCGCGGTTTCGGCTACTTCAAGAAATTCAAACTGTCTGAAATCTGGCTGCCGGTTGTCATTTACGGATCAGCGGTAGTTGTCATGCTGGTGCTCTGGAACGACATGGTGCGCGTCGGGCACGCCGTGATAGGGCCGGCCTATACTGCTTTCTTCTGCACCACGACCTGGCTGGCATGGGAGACGGTACGCCGTAAATTATATCCGGCGCCCAATGCCTGGATGGTGGCCATAGCAGCAACCTGCTGGTATATCACCGAGATAGTGGGCGAGGTCTATAATCTCAACCTGGGTAACATATCAGGGGTGATGTTCTGCCTTGTCTGGGTGTTCTACGGAACGAACGTGGTGCTCTGGGCGCTGAGCGGCTACAGGTGGACCAGAGATTAATTCATGTGCCCTTCATTGACCATATTTACACATATCAGGTATGATGAATCGCATCTGCATTTCCACATAAGAAGGGAGGATTGAGATGTCGTACTGCACACAGCATCCGGGGAAAGAGGCCGTAGGAGCCTGCTCCGAGTGCGGACATCTGGTCTGCAAGGCCTGCTACACCGAGGTCAAGGACAGGGTCTACTGCTCATCCTGCGCCAATAAGCTGTTTGTGGTGAAGGAGCAACCTCCTTCTCCTCCCGTGACCGGCGAAAAAAATGCGCCATCAGGTCAGAAACGAATAGAAGCTGCTCAACCTGCTGTGCCACCTCCACCGGTCGCATCACCAAAACCTGCTGTGCCACCACAACCGGTAGCATCACCACAACCGGCAGTTTCACAACAGCCGGCCGTCCCACCGAAACCGGTCGTACCACCGCAGCCGGTCGTACCACTGCAGCCTGCTGTGCCGTCTCAACCTGTCGTTTCACCTCAGCCTGCTATGTCATCGCAGCCGGTGGTACCACCATCAGCAGCACCTTCCAAAGCTGCGCCACCACCCAAAGCAGAGGTCAAGCCTGTCGTAGACAGGCCGCTGGAGATTGAAAAGCCAATCGTTAAGGCCCCTGATGCCGCCAGGAAACAACCGGCAGCGGCAACCTCCCAACCAAAGGACCTTTCAATGCTATGGTGGCTGGCGCCGGTCTTGCTGGCCTTTATCGGTGGGCTTGCTGCCTGGTTTTCCAACAAGTCCAGGGAGCCCGGCAAAGCCAGGGCCATGCTCTGGACCGGTATCGGGCTTACAGCGGTTTATGCCGCTGTCATTTTTATTTTCGCCATATTGCCCGGCATACAGACCGGAGGAAGCGGGACTATCATCTTCGACAGCTATCGCGATGGTACCTGGCAGGTCTGGGTCATGAATCCGGACGGATCCGACCCGCAGCTTTTCACCGCCCACGAAAACACGAGCAAGTACTTCAATGTGCAGTCCGGCTGGTCTTCGAGCCTGAAACGACTATCCTTCTGCAGTAGCCGCGATAAAAATTCCGAGATATACACTATAGATGCAAATGTATCGAACGACACAAACCTGACTAAAAACAACTTCGCCGATCAGCAGCCCGACTGGTCAGCCGTCAACAACAAAATAGCGTTTATCAGTAACAGGGACGGCAACAACGAGATATATGTCATGGACGCCGACGGCGGCAATCTCCAGCGGCTGACGGTGAGCAAACCTAACGATCAAAGGCCGCGCTGGTCGCCGGACGGCAATAAAATCGTGTTCTACACGGACCGCGACGGCAACTTCGAAATCTACGTAATGAACGCGGACGGCAGCAACCAGCTGAGGCTCACAACAAACGAGGCCTGGGACGGCCAGGCGCGCTGGTCGCCGGACGGCAAGAGAATCGCCTTTGTCAGCGATCGCGACGGCAATCCGGAGATATATCTCATGGACGCCGACGGCAAGAACCAGAAACGTACCACGTTCAACAGCGCCAAAGACTATTACCCCTGCTTCTCTCCGGACGGCATAAAAATCGTGTACCACTCCAATATCGCGGGAAACGATGATATCTATGTTATGAATGCCGATGGGGGAAATCAAAAAAGGCTGACCGACGATAAGGCCCATGACCAGATCCCGCTGTGGATCAGCCAGAAG
>CAZDXZ010000084.1:0-6343 GCA_964509615.1 uncultured Dehalococcoidales bacterium | reverse complement strand
CGGCGCCCATCCTTCCCGGGGCGCCCTGCATGCTCTACTTCAATGCAGTTTGACTGGTAATCGGGACAGTCCTTATAATTGGCTAACCTGCAACAGACGCGTACTTAGTATATGACGCGGTCGGGCCGAAAGCAGCGGATCATGACTCCGTGGGATAACAGGTCCCTCGGAGTCTTATTAATTTAAAAATGGATATTCAAAAACAGAAGACATCGGTTGCGTTGCTGTCAATAGTATCGAACAGCACGCTGGTTGCTCTCAAGCTGATAACCGGTATATTCACGGGATCGATCTCGATCCTGTCAGAGGCAGCGCATTCCTCGATGGATCTGATCGCCTCTGTCATTGCCTTCTTTGCCGTGAGGATTTCGGCCAGGCGCCCGGATGCAGAACACCCCTTCGGCCACGGCAAGGTCGAAGATATCTCGGCTCTGGCCGAGGCGTTGTTGATCGTTATAGCCGCCGTTTGGATCGTGGTAGAGGCGGTCAACAAGATTATGATCCCCAAACCTCTAGAGACCATCGACTGGGGCATCGCTGTGATGCTGTTGTCCGTGGTAGCCAATATAACCGTATCGCAGCTTCTCTTCGTGGTAGGTAAAAGGTCCGATTCGCCGGCGCTGATCGCCGATGCCTGGCACCTCCGCACGGATGTCTGGACCTCTGCTGGTGTGCTGACCGGTCTGTCAGTCATATGGGTAGGTAACAAGCTGTGGCCCGGTATAAATCTGACCTGGATCGACCCGGCCACCGCCATTCTGGTAGCCATACTTATTCTGAAAGCAGCTTTTGACCTGACTGCAGGAGCAACCAGGGACCTTATCGATACCAGCCCGCCGGCCCATGAGCTATACTGGCTCTCGAACTATCTCGAAAGCTGGTATCCCACGGTGCGGTCGATCCACCGCATCCGCACTAGGAAATCGGGCGCTGCGCGCTTCATAGACCTGCATATCGTTGTAGATCCCGCCATGACCGTCAGTGATTCGCACAGAATAACCGAGCAGATGACCGCCGCCGTGAGGGAAAAATTAAGCGGTGCGGACCTGACAGTCCACATAGAGCCCTGCGACGGCCTGTGTAAAAAAGCCTGCGCCAGCGGCTGCATGCTGCCCTCTGATGAACGAAACGCTATCCAGCAGGAGGCAAACGCTGCTGTAAATAAAAGCAGGCAGACGATTTAACCACAGGCACTTTTTTAAACTCAAAGCAGTGAGGTAGTTAAGATGTCGATAACAAGATTCAACATGCCGATCAAGTTCATCATAGGCCAGGGCAGCTTCGCACAGCTTGGCAAGGAGTCGGCCCGGCTGGGCAAGACCGCGCTGCTGGTCACCGGATCACGCAGTATGCGTTCAACGGGCGTGCTTGAGAAAGCCGCGGGGAACCTTGCGGGCAATGGCGTAGCCACAGTTGTTTTCGATAAAGTGGAGCCGAATCCCCGCACATCCACCATCGACGAAGCCGCCAGGGTCGCGCGTGACAACAAGGCGGACATGGTAATCGCCCTGGGCGGCGGCAGCGTGATGGATGCCTCCAAATGTATTGCCCTCACCGCTGTGTGCGCTGAGCCCATCTTCGCCTGCTACCTGGGCAAAGCCAATACCAGGGTAAAAGCCCTCCCCATCGTGGCTGTGCCCACGGTCGCAGCCAGCGGCTCGGAAGCCAATAACGGGGCGGTCATTACCAACTGGGAAACGCACGAAAAGGTGGTCTTCATGCATCCCTCCACCTATCCGGCAGTATCCATCGTTGATCCCGCCCTGACCCTGACCGTTCCAGCCAGGACCACGGCCCAGGGCGGCGTGGACATTTTCTGCCACCTTGCCGAGGCTTATGTCACGGCAGATGAATCCACTCTCATCAACGATGCGCTGCGCGAATCGTCCATGCGCACGGTGGTCGAAGCGTTGCCCGATGTGCTGTCCAGGCTGGATGACATAGAAGGACGGTCCAAACTGACCTGGGCCAGCACCATCGCATGCTCGCAGTTTTCCAGTTTAGGGGGAGGCACTGGCCTCATGACGCTGCACGGGCTGGAACACGCCTTGAGCGCCCTCTATGACATGACCCACGGAGACGGGCTGGCGGCCCTATTGATCGAATGGATGAAGTTCACACTTCCTTCTCGCCGGGAAAGGATTAAAAAGCTGGGACAGAACGTATTCAATGCAGGCGACGGCATAGAGGCGACGAAGAACTGGCTGCATAAAGTGGGAATGGACCGCAGGCTGCGCGACCTCGGGGTAAAGGAAGCGGATTTCAAGGCGCTTGCCGACAATGCGCTCACAACTGCTCCCTGGATCAAATATCATCCCATCCCGCTGGATAACGCGGCCATTATAGACATTTATAAAAAAGCCTATTAACTGTAAACGCCTCAGGCGGCAACCAGTTCCCTTGCGCCGCTCTTCCATTTCTCGGCGTTCTTGATCAGTGCCTCGGCGCCTTTCATCATAACGCCGCCGTTTCTCTCCGAGCCGAGCATGACGGCCAGCTCCTTGATGCGGTCCTGGCCCTCGATGGTCTCGACTGTGCTGGAAGCTCTTCCTCCTTCGATGACCTTGTTCAATTTGAAATGAATGTCGCCGAAGCAGGCGATCTGCGGCAGATGCGTAATGCACAGGACCTGGTGGAAGCCTGCCAGGCTGCCCAACTTCCTGCCAACGGAATCTGCGCTCCTGCCGCCCACCCCCATGTCTATCTCATCGAAAACCAGCGTGGGGATGGGGTCCGCTATCTTGAGGGCACTCTTGACCGCCAGCACGATGCGCGACGTCTCACCTCCCGAAGCGATGGCTGACATGGGCCTGACCGGTTCACCCGGATTGGTGGCAACCTGGAACTCCAGGCGGTCGATGCCGTCGCCTGTATAGGCATATGCTTTTCCACCTGCAACCGACAGCCCGTCATTGTCCTCCCGGCGTGAAAGCGCGATATCGAACCTGGCCCATTCCAGGCCGAGATCGGCGAGCTCGCTGTTGACCAGTCTGACCAGCTTCTCCGACGCGCTGCGCCTGGATAACGAAAGTCTCTCAGCTTTCCTGCCTGCTTCAGCCCTGAGCTCCGCCCTCTCAGCCTCCAGCCTGGCCCTGGTCTCCTTGCTGTTTCGCAACTCGAGCAACTCGGCGGCAGCTCTGTCCCTGAAGGCTTTCACAGCATCGATGCTGCTGCCATATTTGCGTTTCAAGGCCGAAAGCATTTCGATTGTATTCTCGATCTCCTCCAGCTTCTCCTGGCAGTTCTCCACATTTTCAGCATAGGACCTCAGTTCCCGCGCCGTCTCCTCGATAGCGGCTAATCCCGCCTCCAGACCTTCAGCAAACTCAGACAGTCGCTTGTCTGCCGAGCTGATGCCGCGCATACAGGTCAGCACCTTGTGCATGAGCACGGACACAGACCGATCGTCACCATAGAGGTTTGCATAGGCATCGAGACACCCCCCGCTGATAGCTTCCGCCCTGCGATAAATATCCCTCTCCTTCAGCAGGGCTTCCTCATCTATATCGTCCAGTTTGGCCGCGTCTATCTCATCTATCTGGTATTGCAGCAGGTCGATGTACCCATCCTTTTCCCTGTGCTCCATGGCTCCCAGGGCCTTCTCTTTGGCCCGTAATTCCTCCACGATCCTCCTGACCTCTTTACGCCTGTCTTCCAGCTCCCCGTACTTATCGACCAGCATCATCTGATTGGCGCCGTCCATCAGGGACAGGTATTCCATCTGCCCGTGAATATCAACCAGGTGACGGCCTATCTGCCTGAGCAGCGAAAGGGGCACCGCACGGTTATTGACCCTGGCAATGCTGCGGCCGCCCTCCTGAAAATCGCGCGAAATAAGCAACATCCCGTTGGCCTCCGGCTCGATGCCGCTCTCCTCCAGAATACCCTTGATCAGACCGGCCGTGACCTCGGACGGCCAGAATATAGTCTCGACATGCGCCGCCCTGCTGCCGCTGCGGATCAGACCGGATGGCGCCCTGGCGCCCATCAGGAGGCTAAGAGCATCCACCAGCAGTGACTTGCCCGTGCCCTCATCGCCGCTTATCACATTCAAACCGGACACGAAACGTATGGAGATGTCCCGTATGACAGCGAAATTCCTTATATGTAATTCCCCTAACATCTTGCACCTCCTTTTTAACAATAATACACTTGTTCTACTATCATAAAGAACAAGTGTTCTATTTGTCAAATTGGCATACGGGTGCCCCTTAACCCGCGCACTGCGTCGAGGTCACGCGGATTAAGGGGGTTAAGGTGGAGTTCAGGAAGCTGGTAAATCTTCTTGATGTATGGGCGTGGCTGCAGCCGAATTTACTGATTGCTGAGTTCCTGCATGGCCTGATTCATAGCAGCTTCGATCTTATCTGCGGATACACCCAGCTCTTCAGCCATCTTGGTATAGGTCTCGGTCATGAATCCCTTGCCGCTCTGGCCCTGCTGGCCGGAAGGCGGCTGACCCTGTTGTCCTGATGGCGGCTCCGAAGGCTTCTCCCCCTGCTGGCCGGAAGGCGGCTCCTGCTGCCCGGCACCGGAAGGCGGCTGCGGACGTGCATTATTAAACGCAGTGATAAATTTATCGGAGGAAACGCCGAGTATCTCCGCCGCCCTGGTAAGAACTTTCGTCATATCCTGGCCACCGGCCGGCCTCTGTCCCGTACCGGGCTGCTGCGATGACTGCCCGGCAGACTGGCCGCCTGTCTGGGTATTTGTCTGCTGGGTGGGTGTTGAGACCGTTTGCTGAGTCGGGGTCGAGGATTGAGTCTGGGTATCGGTGGCGCCGCACGCGGACAGGCTGCCGGCCAGTATGGCTATGGCACAGACTATTCCTGCGGCTTTTGCCAGAGATTTGTTTGTCATATTGCCTCCTTTTTAATTGATGTATTCAGGCTACAGCACGATTTATTCCGCCGACAGTGCAATTAATCATGTCAGGAGGCCAGGTGCTATGATTTAGCTAACGGGACTGAATGACGCCTGTCATGGATAATCCGGCCAGAGCATGACGCCGGTCACGGGATAATCACAAAGACATGTTGTATAAATATAAAGCAAATATGAAGTTAGACGCTTCGCAATCCGATGAAGTCAGGTTGATCCGCTTCGCAGCTTTCCTCTGGCTGATCTATCTGGCCGTCCTGGTGGTTATCGCGCAGTTTGACGCGCCTAACAGGACGGATCCACTCTACTATATTCTTAACGGTGCGGTGGCGTTTATCTGCCTCGGACTGACCTACTGGGACTGGATACAGGAAAAGCTTAAAAAAGCATTTGTTCCACTGGTAGTGGCGATAATAGCCATTTTGCCGGTTGTCAACAACTGGCTGACAGTGTGGTTCGCCCCCCGCGGTCCCGGGCCACGTCTGCCGTTGCCGCCGGAGGGACCTATACTGGGAGTACTACCTTTTTTACTCGTGGCCCTGTTACTGGTCGCCTGGAAATACTCATGGCGGCACATGCTTGTGCTGATTCTGGGAGTATCTATCCTGAACCTGGCCATGGTCTGGACCGTGATTCCGATCGACATCGGCCCCGGCCCCCTGCCCGGCGGTCTGAATATGACATTGATTCAGACCGTCGTCTTACTGGTCTCGGGTTTCTCCATCAGCTTTCTCATGGGAAGGTTGAGAAAACAGCAGCGTTCGCTGGAGGAGGCCAATACGCGTCTGACGCATTACGCCAGCACGCTGGAAAAACTCGCTACCAGCCGCGAGAGGAACCGCCTGGCACGTGAGTTGCACGACACTCTGGCGCATACTTTGAGCGGCCTCTCCGTGCAACTCGAGACGGTGGACGCCTACTGGGCAGTTGACCCCAAAACGGCACGCTCTCTGCTCGATCAGTCCCTGTCCGTCGCCCATGCGGGTCTGGAAGAGACCCGCAGGGCTTTGAAAGCCCTGCGCGCCAGCCCTCTGGACGATCTGGGCCTCAGCCTCGCCCTGACGGCAATGGTCAGGCAAACGACGGCTAACAGCAGGCTGGCCCTGGACCTCTCGATACTAAGTGAAACACCTGTTCTATCCCCCGATGTTGAACAATGTATCTACCGGGTGGCCCAGGAAGCAGTAACCAACGCAGTCAAACACGCAAACGCCGGGAACCTCGCAGTCAGGCTGGAATCGAAAGAGGGGAAAACAGTGCTCACGGTGCAGGATGACGGTGAGGGATTCGATATAGAGAAAAAAATCGAATCGGCAGGGTACGGCCTGATCGGTATGCAGGAACGTGCCCAGTTCGCCGGCGCCGATTTAACTATCAAAAGCAGCCGCAAGTCAGGTACTATCATTATGCTAACGGTATAAAAGGAGGACCCGCCACGAAGGTAATTATCTGCGATGACCAG
>CAZDXZ010000083.1:0-6440 GCA_964509615.1 uncultured Dehalococcoidales bacterium | reverse complement strand
GGGTCTTGCTATAGGTGTTGCAGCACGTATATAATGCAGGAAAGTAAAGCTCAGGCGGTGAAATATGCAGCAGATGGTAACATGCCAGAATTGCGGCGCACAGAATGCCGCCAACCAGCAGTTCTGTGTATCTTGCGGGGCGCACCTGGGAACCAACCAGCGCCAGGTTCCCCATGTGCCCATCGTAACCGGCATAGCTACCCCTGCCCCCATGATGACAAACATGATGCCCCCGCCGGTAACGCCGGCCGTGGCACCCGATATGCATCATCACAGGCCGATCGATATCAAGCCTACCTGGGGACTGGCCTGGGGCCTTTTCTGGCGCATGCTTTGCCTGTGGATATTTGTATCGGGCGTGGTGTTCCTGGTATACATGCTGGTCAGGCTGGCGCTGGGTTATACCTCGGTTTTCGGAAGCTGGTAAAATACCTGCCTGTACGGTGTACACGTCCGGGGTGCTGCTTAGCGGCAGCACCCTGTTTATAACCGGGTTAAATAGTGAATGTGAAGGATGGCCGCAACGCAATGTCCAAGAAACGAAACAGAAATAAGAAAAAAGAGGTCAAGATGGTCTGGTACAGAAACAAAGCCATAATGGTACCGGTGGTCGCAGGTGTGGTGCTGATCGGACTGGTGCTAACGTTGTTTATGACAGGAGTGATTAAAATGCCCGCACAACAGCCTAAGAGCTACAATTCACCTATCCCCATGACGATCGATGTCAATAAGAAATACACTGCGCTGATCAAGACCGCCAAAGGCGACCTGGCTCTGGAGCTCTATCCACAGGACGCTCCGGTGACGGTCAACAGCTTCGTCACGCTGGCGCGCAAGGGATTTTACAACGGTCTGACCTTCCACCGTGTGATACCCGATTTCATGGCGCAGGGTGGGGACCCCAGCGGCAACGGCACAGGCGGCCCGGGATATAAATTCCAGGATGAGTTCAGTTCCCGCACGCACCAGGCCGGCTCGCTGTCAATGGCTAACTCGGGGCCGAATACCAACGGCAGCCAGTTCTTCATATGCTATGCGCCTCAGCCGCACCTGAACGGCAAGCACACAGTATTCGGACAGCTTACGCAGGGCATGGATGTGCTGAAGAAGCTGGTCAACGGCGACAAGATGGTCGAAGTGACCATCACCGAGAGCAACTGAAGCGCCGGTTCAGATAATACCCCAGTCGCGGTAACCCTGCTGGATTACAGCCAGGTATGCGGGTGAAGGCTTGCCATCCTCCTCCTGCCTGGCCTTGATAAAGGTCACGGCATCGTATACATCTCCGCCGTCGGTGAAAACGCGCACATCCAGGTGCTTGTAGTTGACGGGATACTCCTCCCATTTGTCCAGCTTGCGCAGGCCGGCCTCGCTAATCTCGTAGACTGCTCCGATGACCTTGTCGCCCTTCGATCCCCTGATGGCGGCCTCGGCGCCTTTGCGCAGGCGCGAGAAACCGCTGAAGACCAGCCTGTAATTGGGCAGTGTGGCTACGGCCACGGCCCTGGCGCCGGGGCAGTGTTCCTCCATCTGCTTGCGGCTCATATTAGAGGCATAAGCGAAGTAGTACATAGCCGTGCGGTTAATATACACTGTATGCGACCCGCGGCACAACCGGCCGTCCGCGGTGTGTATGATATAATCAGTTTTCCATGAAATACCTCGTCATTGCCGATATCCATGCCAACCTCGAGGCCTTCCAGGCGGTGCTGGAAGATGCCTGCGATCACGATGGGTTCGGGCATGTGTGGTGTCTGGGCGATGTGGTCGGCTACGGTCCGGATCCGTCGGCCTGCATCGGCCTGTTGAGGACGCTCGACCCCGCCTGCGTGTGCGGAAACCACGACCTGGCGGCTGTGGGCAAGATCGATATAGGCGATTTCAATTCGGAGGCCGCCCGCGCCAACCGGTGGACGTCCGGCCGGCTCAGCGAAGACGACCGCGATTTCCTGCTCAACCTTCCCGAGGTGCTGGTGCAGGACGAGTTTACGCTGGTTCACGGCAGTCCCAGGCTGCCGATCTGGGAATATATCGCGCATGCCTTCACGGCCTCCGACAATTTCGAATGCTTCGATACCAGGTATTGCCTGGTGGGGCATACGCACGTTCCCTTCGTCTTTGAGCAGGAGGGGATAGCGGTCAACGAGGGATGCATGGGCAACGGCGATATCCTGAAGCTGGGCGGCAGCAGGCTGATCATCAATCCCGGCGGCGTGGGGCAGCCGCGCGACCGGGACCCCAGGGCCAGCTACGCCATATACGATTCCGATGAAAACGTACTGAGCCATTACCGGGTTGATTACGATATCGAGGCAACGCAGGGCAGGATGGAAAAAGAGGGGTTGCCCGAGTTCCTGATAGCGAGATTAGCCCGGGGCGTTTAATTTGAAAAGATAACGTTTAAACTGTAGTATTTCATTTGGGCCGTGCTAGGCGGGGAACCAGCGGTGCCCTGTACCCGAGATCCGCTATAGCGGGGCTGAATTCCGGCTCGAGGTTTTGTTTTTCAGAACTGCAACTGTTAAGCGGTGTTGAAGGTTGGGTCTTGCGCGGCGGAGGGCTATGAATCCCGTCAGGTCCGGAAGGAAGCAGCGGTAAATAGTGAGCTCCGGGTGACGCAGGGATACCTGGCTGGAGCCGGCTGGCTGAAGTAAGCTGAGGGGCACTATCGAAGGCTGGTGCACGGCCCTTTATTTTTCAAACAGGCAGCGGCTGTTGCCACACAAGTACAAAGAGGGACATAGTTTTCAGAGACGGCTGAGAAGCCAGGGGCTCAGGGCGCGCAAAAGCCTGGGCCAGAACTTCCTGGTGGTCGAGTCCGTCGCGGACGCCATCATCGGGGCCGCCGAACTCACAGCGGATGACACGGTGCTGGAGGTGGGTCCAGGCCTGGGAGCGCTCACGAAGAAACTCGCATCCGCCGCAGGACGCGTCATCGCCGTCGAGCTGGACGAATCGCTGGCATCCAGGCTCGGGAAGAAGCTGGCCGCCCATGGCAACCTCAGCATAGTTCAGGCCGATATACTCCGGCAGGACCTGAACGGCCTGGTGGGCGATCGGCCCTACAAGGTGGTGGCCAATATCCCTTATTACATTACCTCTCCCATCCTGCGCTATTTCATGCGCGCCGGCAAAAGGCCGGAGCTGATGATTATCATGATGCAGGAGGAAGTGGCGAGGGATGTGACCGCACCGGCGGGGAAAATGGGCTTCCTGGCGATCAGCATGCGGCTTTTCAGCAATCCGGAGATCATTCTCAGAGTGCCCGCAGCCTCGTTCCATCCCGTGCCCAAAGTAGACTCTGCGGTGGTTAAATTCAATATGCTGCCCGCGCCGGCCCTGCAGGTCGATGATATTGATGGATTTCTTGAGCTGGTCCATTGCGGGTTCTCCTCGCCGCGCAAACAGCTCCGCAACTCTCTGGCCATCGGCCTGAAGGTCCGGGCGGCCGATGCTGAGAGCATACTGCGCAGGTCGGGCATTGATTCTGGAAGACGGCCAGGGTCGCTGACACTCGAGGAATGGTCGGCCCTATACCGCGTAGCGGGAGACGTAAAATGATCAGGCTGAAGGCGTTCGCCAAGCTGAACCTCGTGCTGGAAGTGCTGGGCAGACGAAGCGACGGCTATCACGATATATCCAGCATTATGCAGACCGTCAGCCTGCACGATGTAGTGACGATAGAGCCTGCCGACAGTATACGACTGAATAGCAGCATGCCCGGCGTTGATGACAGGGACAACCTTGCTTTGAGGGCAGCCCAAATATTAAAAGAAGTCACCGGTTGCAAGCCGGGCGCCGTTATCGGGCTGGAGAAGCACATACCATCGGGAGCGGGTTTGGGCGGTGGAAGCAGCGATGCGGCGGCTGTGCTGCGCGGGCTCAACATCCTGTGGGAGCTGGGACTGCCGTTGGAGAAACTGGCGGAGATCGGCGCCGGGCTGGGGTCGGATGTGCCGTTTTTTATTTATGGGGGAACCTGCCTGGCTGAAGGCAGGGGCGAGCGGATCACACCCCTGGACGATCCGGGCCAGGCGTGGTTTGTTCTACTGAGGCCCGAAGTGAGGATACCGCCGCGCAAGACTGCTGCACTTTACAGCATGCTGGGGCCCGAGCATTACTCCGACGGCGCCGCCTGCGCACAGGCGATGAAGCAGCTCCAGAGCGGGATCGACAGAGGGCAGCAATTGGTCTTCAACGTTTTTGAGACGGTGATGTCCTCAGCCTACCCGGGCCTGGACAGATATATACAGGAGTTCCTGCGTGCGGGGGCGCCCGCGGTGCACCTGGCCGGGTCGGGTCCGGTGCTTTTCACAATGCTGAATAACGAAAGACAGACTTCTGATATCCATGCCGGCCTGCTGGCGCAGCGGATGGAGTCGCATATGGTAACGTCGGTAGGAAGGCAGGATATTGGCCGATAAGACCGACAGGCCTGCCGGCTGGTGGATCAAGTGGCTCAAGGAAGGGCTGCTTCTGCTGGGCATGCTGGCCCTGTCAGCCGCCATCGCCATCCTGCTCTTCTATTTCCGTGATGTATTCAGCATCTCGCTGCAGAGCTTCGGCTGGCTGGCCTATCTGGTTGTTTTCGTAGTCAGCCTGCTGGGCAGCTGCACCATTTTCGTTCCCACGCCAAGCTCGGCCATAATGCTCGCCGCCGCCATGATCTGGAACCCCGTGCTGGTGGGGGTGGCCGCCGGCACCGGCGACGCCATCGGTGAGATGACATCGTACTGGGTCGGCTATGCGGGCGAGAAAATAGTGGTCGACGAGAGCCTACCGGTTTATCAGAAGGCGGTAGGCTGGATGCAGCGCTACGGTATCTGGGCCGTCTTCGGCGTGGCCCTGGTGCCCATCGTCCCCTTCGACCTGATGGGACTGGCCGCCGGCGCACTCAAGATACGGTGGTGGAAATTTATGCTGGCCACCTGGTGCGGCAAGGTCCCGCGCGCCATCATTATTTGCAGCATCGGCCATCAGGTGCCCGTGCTGCTGAACGGCTGGCGATTCTAAAGGGCGGCCAGCCGCCGCGCCAGTCCGGTCTCGTCGGCTCTGGACCTGACCTTCCCGTCCAGCCTGGCAGCCAGGAGCTCATTGAGGATCGCGCCCAGCTTCGGACCCTCGCGCAGCCCCATTTTCAGTAGGTCACTGCCGCTGAGCAGAGTTCTGATATGACGGAGCGTGTCCAGATACAATTTGAGGTTGCGCCGCAAGCTGGGAGCAACCGCACAGCAATAAGCAGCCTGCACGGCTACCAAATCGTAATCGTGCAGAACTGAATGGATTTTTGACCTCCTGACGCTTTGACCGGTGAGCTCTTCACACCTGTCCCGGAGCTGCAGCGACTGGTTGCTCAGCAGGTCCAGCCGGCTGCCGGTCAAATTGAGCCGCCCCAGCAGCTCGTACAGCTGGTCTTCGTTCAGGTTTAGCACGAGCAGGCAGAAATACAGCGCTGACGCATTGATTTTATCCATGGAGGCTGCCCGCCTGAAGGCCAGGCTGATGTCCCGGCTCCAGATGAGGGCGGGATGCAGTTTGCCGGTCATGCCGAGCTGAGAGGCCCGGCGCAAAACCTTATGGCATTGGTCTTCATTGAGCCAGAGCAGCAGTTCGTTCTTCAACCGGTCTCCGCTGATGGTATCCAGCATATCCAGGCTGCTCTTCAGCAGCCTGGCCGTGCCGCGCTCGAGCTTGAAGCCCAGCCGCTGCTCATAACGCACCGCCCGCATCATGCGCGTGGCGTCATCCTGGAAGCTTTTATCATGCAGGACGCGCACCAGACACTGAGAAAGGTCACTTCTTCCGCCGAAAAGGTCGGTCAGTGCATCCCGGTCAGGCTCATTGATGCTGACGGCCATGGCGTTAATGGTAAAGTCCCTGCGCTTAAGGTCGTCCTGGAGATTACCGGGCCTGACCTGGGGGAGCGCGCCCGGGCGGCGATAGGTCTCGCTGCGGCACGTGGCCAGGTCCACGCTGAAGCCGTCGATTTTAAGCGATGCTGTCCCGAAAGCCCTGTGGACGGTCGGCCGTGCCCCCAGCTTGTCCGCCATCTGCAGGGCCAGGCTGACGGCGTCTCCTTCAACTGCCAGGTCGATATCAATGCACGGACGGCCCAGCATCAGGTCGCGCACGATGCCGCCCACGAGGTAAACTCGTGATCCGGATTTACCGGCCAGCCTGCCGGCGGCCAGTGCCAGCTTGAGGAGAGGAGGAGGTAGATACTCGATCAATCCTCCGCGCTGCATTCACGGCTCCGTAGACATCTGTCTCAAGATAGTACCGACCTTTTCCCTGGCGATGAACCGGTCATAGACGAAGAGCAATATATCGGCCAGTGCGAAAACGATGCCCCCGGCCAGCCCGGTCAGGCCGACGGTCAGCTCGTTTCCCCCGGATATAAGTATAACAGCCAGGCCGGGCACGGCGTTGATGGTGCCGTG
>CAZDXZ010000082.1:0-6631 GCA_964509615.1 uncultured Dehalococcoidales bacterium | reverse complement strand
TAGACGTTATCCGATGTTAACTGTACAACCAGTATCCTCACTTACTTTATTTGCTTGACAATACACATATCACTACTTATAATGACCCAAATTCGAAGTCGTATCTATTAGAATGCAAATAAATGTCGCCCAGCTCCTCAAGGAGCCGGTCGGGGCAAAACGTAATTACGAAATAGATGGACTGGCCGGCGATAATGACGAGAACCACGTTAAAGGCAAGATCGAACTGATTCGCACCGGCCGGGGTATCCTCGCTGAAGGCAGCTTCTCTGCTGACATCAAAGGCAACTGCTCACGCTGTCTGACAGAGGTAAAGAAACAAATTTCGTTTATAATGGAGGAGGAATTCTTTCCGGCTATAGATATCGTATCAGGCGCACACCTTCATCCACCGCCTGACGAATTTACGATCACCGATAATCATATCCTTGACTTACACGAAGCAATCAGACAGTATATAATCATGGCGACACCGACCAGGCTGTTGTGCAGGCCGGATTGCTCGGGTATATGCCCTATTTGTGGCCAGGAACTCGCCCGCGGAGACTGTGGCCACGCAAGCCGATCTCATGACAGCAGGTGGGATAAATTAACGCAGTTAGAAAAGGAGAGCAAAACATAGATGGCACCACTTCCTAAAAAGAAATATCCCAAAGCACGCCAGGGAAAAAGGCGCAGCCACCTCGCGAAAGCCGCTACAGCAACGATCGAATGTTCCCGCTGTCACAGCGTGAAGCTCCCTCATCAGGTATGCCCCTCTTGCGGCACTTACGATGGAAGGGAAGTAATCGAGATTAAAAGCCCGAAAAAGAAACGTAAATAAAATGTTGCCAGCGCGCTGATTTGGTAAATCAAGGAGAGAATCAGATGGTAGAAGATGTAAAAGTGGCCTATGTGTTTCCTGGTCAGGAATCCAGGCAGGTCGGAATGGGGCTCGACTTTTACGTCCACTACAATTCTGCCAGGAAGGTATTCGATGAGGTGGATAAAGCGTTGGGATTCCCCCTCTCCAGACTTTGTTTCGAGGGCCCCGAGGAGGACCTCGCGCAGACTATGAATGCCCAGGCAGCTATCATGACCGTGAGCATTGCCTGCCTCAGAGCCGGTGAGGAGATAAGCGGCGGAGCGCTTCCCACCCCCACGCTGGTGGCAGGACATGGATGCGGTGAATATGCCGCTATGGTGGCATCCGGCATGATGAAACTGGGGGACGCCGTGCGGCTGATACGGGAGCGTGGGCGGCTCATGAACGAGGCTGGCCGCCGCAAGCCGGGCGGTATGCTGCAAATCATGGACCTCAGTAAGGACCTGGTCGAAGGTGTTTGCCTCACCACCGGGGTTGAGCTGGCCAATGTAAATGCGCCGGAAAACACGGTTATCAGCGGTGAGGAGCATAAACTGGCCAAAGCCAGGAGGCTGGCGCAGGTAAAAGGGGCCAAACGCATGCAACCGGTCAGGGTTAACGGAGCTTTCCACTCTTCGCTAATGGAGCCCGCGCTGTCCGGCATGATCAACGCAGTAGCGCAGTTCACCTACGATTCCCCGCAGGTACCGGTCGTGTCCAATGTGACGGCCCAACCCATGCACTCGCTGGAAGCCCTTAAGGAAGAGCTGATCAGCCAGATCGTCCATTGCATCAAATGGCAGCAGTCGGTTGAAACCATGCTTTCCCGCGGCATAACCACTTTCTTCGAGGTCGGCCCTGGGGATATTCTGACTAAATACATTAAACTGATCAGCCCGGGCGCATTGACTTTTAACCTCAGCAACGCTGAGAAGACAAATGAAATCGTTAAATGGCGCAAGGGCGGAAGGTTCTAAGTCCCGAACCGTCATACCGAAATACCTTGCTCCCAGTAATTTTATGCCCACAGGTCTAAGGCATCTGGCCAGGGTTGCTGCACTGCAAACACTGTTTGAACTGGAATATGCAGCCAGCAGTCCGGATTCAGTCCTCGAACGCACGCTCAGTATAAAGGCGCTAACCGGCGATGCGGCCGGCTTCGCGCGAGAGCTGGTTTACGGTGTACTTAAAAATCAGGAGAGTTTGAACGGCACCATTAAACGCTATGCGACGGCATTTCCCGTGGAACAGCTCGCCGGTATGGACCGAAATATTTTAAAAATTGCGCTTTATGAGATTTTATTGGATGATAAGACACCGGCCAAAGTCGCCGTTAACGAGGCCGTGGTACTTGCCAAAGAGTTCGGCTCCGAAACGTCACCCAAGTTTATTAACGGGGTGCTGGGCACCGTCATAACAAAAGGGCAGAGGCCGAAAAAATCAGATTGATTGACTGATATCCCACATCGTATAATTTACCTGTTAAATCATATGTCAAAAATTTTCGACAAACTCAAAAAAATACTCGTCGATGAGTTGGGCGTTGAGTCGACTTCCATCGCGCCTTCCGCCTCATTAATCGACGATCTTAATATGGATCCTGATGATCTGGCCGAGTTTTATACGACAGTAGAAGATAGCTTCAGCAGGCCGGGAAACAGATTTGAGATACCGGAGAAAGACGCCGACAACCTGGTCACCGTCCAGGATATGATGGATTACCTGCAGGACGCAGGCGTCGAGGATTAAGCGGTTTTTTCTCCTGTTGAGGATGTCCGTGAAGAAGACATTTGCATTACCAGTTCTTTTAACAGCACCATCCATTTTTGTCCCGCCAGCTCAGCATCAATCTTGATCTGCCTGTCGCCACGCCTTACCGCTTTATTCTTTAATGCACTTATGCGGTCGGCATTTTTAATATCGCTGTCGGCGCATGATATGGTGAAAATATCTTCACCACGAACTATCGATTCGATCCCTGCCGCGACTGCTGACTGCCGCAGCTCAACCACGTACAGAAGATTGGTCACCTCTTCCGGCAGGTCTCCGAATCTGTCTATCATCTCCCTGCTTATATCGGATACCTCCCCTGCGGAGACTATTCTTGCCATCCTTTGATATAAATTGAATCTGGTCCGCGTATTCTCGATATAATGTTCCGGGATAAAGGCAGGGATTTTTAAATCCATCGTCACGCCGGACGGCTCCGCCTTTGCAGGGACCGGGCGGCCTTCCCGCCGGGCTTTGATCTCCTCGACAGCCTCTTCAAGCATCTGACAGTAATAACTGAATCCCACAGTAGCGATGTTCCCGCTCTGTTCTACTCCCAGCAGGTTGCCCGCTCCCCTTATCTCAAGGTCTTTCATAGCCACGGCATATCCTGCTCCCAGCTCAGTGGCCCGCGCTATAACCTTTAGGCGTTCAATGGCATGGTCGGTCAGGCTCTTGCCCGTATCAAATAGAAAAAAGGCATAGGCCGTATTTGCACCGCGGCCGACCCTGCCGCGCAGTTGATAAAGCTGGGTCAGGCCCATTTTATCGGCGTCGTCGACGATCAGAGTATTGACATTGGGCATATCCAGACCGGACTCGATAATCGTTGTAGTGACCAGTACGTCGCTCTTGCCCCGCATAAAACCGGACATTATCTCTTCGAGTTTATCCTCATCCATCTGTCCATGCGCTACCGCGATCCTGGCCTCCGGCGTCATGCAAGCTACTTTCGATGCCAGTTCCCCGATGCTCTGTACCCTGTTATGTACAAGGAACGCCTGCCCGTCCCGCTCCAACTCGCGCAGCAAAGCTTCGCGGACTAGCCTGTCGTCGTATTCGCCGACATGTGTGATCACAGGCAGGCGGTTTTCCGGGGGAGTCTCAATTGTGCTCATATCTCGAATGCCCGAGAGCGCCATGTGCATCGTCCGGGGTATAGGTGTGGCGCTTAGCGTCAGCACATCGACCGATTGCCTCATTTTCTTGAAATGTTCTTTGTGCACCACTCCAAAACGCTGCTCCTCATCAATTATCACCAGTCCCAGGTCTTTAAACTGCACGTCCTTCTGCAATATCCTGTGCGTGCCGATACATATATCTATTGAACCCTCAGCCACCCCCCTGATCACGTCCGCCTGCTCCCTGGCCGAACAGAAGCGGCTGAGCACGGCAACTTTTACCGGGAAGGTCTTCAATCTTTCACTGAAAGTGCTGATATGCTGCTGCGCCAGGATCGTGGTCGGGACCAATACCGCCACCTGCTTGCTGTCCATGACAGCTTTGAAGGCGGCACGCAGGGCGATCTCGGTCTTTCCGTAACCCACATCGCCGCAGACCAGCCTGTCCATGGGTCGCGCCGACTCCATATCTGCTTTCACCGCCTCGATGGCCTCAAGCTGGTCCGGAGTTTCTACATAGGGGAAAGATGCCTCCAGCTCTTTCTGCCAGAGCGTATCCCTGGAGAAAGCCACACCACCTCCAGCCGCCCGCCCGGCATACAGTTCGATAAGCTCGCCGGCTATATTCGCCACCGATTCCTTCACCCGTTGCTGCGCCCTGACCCAATCCTGTGATCCCAGCCTGCTCAGCGAGGGGGACCTCTCGCCCCCGCCGATATAAAGGCTCACCCTGTCAACCTGATCCACGGGCACATAAAGCATATCTCCGCAGGCATATTCCAGCATCAGGTACTCCCTCTCCACCCCAGCAGAGATTTTCCTGACGGTTCCGGCAAACCGGCCGATGCCGTGTTCCACATGCACCACTGCATCCCCAATATTGATATCGTTAAGGAAAAGATGGTGTCTGACAGGCCTGGTTTTGGAAAAACGCCTTCTCTTTATATTTCCGAAGAGCTCAGCGTCCGTCAGCAGCAGTAACTCATGGCCGAGTTGCCATCCTCCATCCAGCGAGCCCTGCACCAGTACAATGGATTTATCGGCAGGCAGCCCCTTCAGCTCTCTCGATACGTCCAAGCTCACATCACGTTCATGCAGAAGTTCCCTAATCCTTTCAGCCTGCTGGCTGACGATCAAGATCCTGCTGCTCTCCCTCCTTAATTCAGGTAATTTGTCAAAAAATACTGGAAACTTTGCAGAGAAATCCGGGGCGCCCCTGAAGGGAAGGCGATACTGCTGTTCATCCCGCTTTTCCAGATCATCCCAGGGGCTGAACTCCACAATCCTGTCCTTTCCCCTGATCTTATTTTCTATATCCTCCCATTCAAAACCGCCGGCTGCATGATCCGCATCTACAGCGCCTGATCCATCCGGACCGGTGAGCTCCACCCTGATCTTTTCTACTTCGGACTCAATCTGCCGGATATCATCAAGCAGCAGAATGGAGTCGGCCGGGAGATAATCGAGTATGTTGGCGGTCCCGCTGCCGGACATCTCCTCTGCGGGAGGAATAAACAGAGCGGTCACGTTTTCCAGCGACCGCTGCGACCTGGCATCATACAGCCGCAGACTATTTATCTCGTTTCCGAAAAATTCGATCCTGGCCGGCGAGTCCTGGCCACAGGGATAGACATCGACGATACCGCCCCTTTTACTGAAAGTTCCGGGTATCTCGACAACATCCTCATATTTATACCCCTCTGATTGCAGTTTCTCCAGCAGGACAGATTGCTTAATGCTCATGCCGTTGTTTATCCGGATGCAGCCTGATCTGTACCTGTCCGGCCCAACAGACCGGCTGATTAAAGCCGATGCACAGCACATAATAAAGGAAAAGGACTGCCCGCTTTCAGACGCGCCATTACAGCCGGCCAGGAGGGAAATCACCTTTGCGCGTTCCGCATTGATGACCGGATCGCCCGACGCGGCATCACCAAGCAGGTCCGCTTCGGGGAAAAACAGCGGAGCGACCGAGTCAGGCAACCACAGCTTAATTTGCTCGAAGCGCCGTCTGGCAGCTTCAGCATGAGCTGCAACAAACAACACCGTCCTGCCAAGACGGCTGAATAAGGCTGCAGCTATCAGCGGCGTAGCCTGATCGGGCAGAGATAACCTCACCCGTTTGCGTTGCCTGTCATGCAGTGACTTGAGCAGCCGTTCAAATTCGGGCAGCCGATTGAGTAACTGGCTTATATGATAGAGTTTCATATCAGGTGACAGGGAGGCGGTTTAGAATGATGCGATGCAGAGGGGATTTTAGCACAGCGATTTGCCCGCGAACAAACCTCTCCTCGCTTTAACTGATACTGCACCGAATACTGACCTCATACAGCAGACAACTGGAAGACCGGACCATATATGTTAGCCAAGGAAGACGATTTGAGTTCATGAGCTTGTTGATATATTATTTTCAGGATTACATATTTTCTTAATAACTAATCCAACCTTTAACTAACGGTACCCGAGGACCGATGCTGGATAAAAGACTGAGCGATGTCATAAAACTGCTGGTCAGCCTTGGAGCCTGTTTTGGGGCAGGTTTCATCGGCTCTCTTTTCACACGGGCATCGATTCCCAACTGGTACGTGTTGCTGCAGAAGCCCATTTTCACACCGCCCAACTGGCTGTTCGCTCCGATGTGGTTCCTGCTATATATCCTCATGGGGATATCGGCTTTCCTGGTATGGCGCAAGGGTATAAAGGTATTTCAGGTCAGAGAAGGGCTGATTATCTTCGTCATTCAGCTTGTGCTCAATATACTGTGGTCCTATGCCTTCTTCGGGCTGAAATCGCCGCTGTGGGGACTCATCGTTATAGTGCCGCTGTGGACCGCCATCCTGCTAACCATGATCAACTTTTACCGCGTGTCCAGAACCGCCTCATTTCTGCTGATCCC
>CAZDXZ010000081.1:0-6750 GCA_964509615.1 uncultured Dehalococcoidales bacterium | reverse complement strand
GACTCAAGCTGTTTGCCGATCTTGTTGTACAATGGCAGCTCGAGGCCGATGGTGCCGGGCTTATACACGTTAGGGGCGAACGAATCGGGGAAGTTGAAGGACTGGAAGCGCGGCTCATTGATGGCCTCCTGGGGGCCCATGCCGAATACCACGACATTGAGAAACACCTGTACGTTGGTCTGCGTTTGCGTATCTCCGCCCGGTGTACCGAAGCTCATGAACAGCTCGCCGTCTTTGAGGGACATGCAGGCGTTGGGCGTGATACGTGGCCTTTTGCCCGGCTGGAGCGCGTCAGGATGCTGCGGATCCAGGCGGAACTGGTTCATGCGGTTGCCCAGCGTCAGGCCGGTGCCCGGAACCATGGGCGTCTGCGGGAAGTCGCTGGGGGTTAACGAAACGGCGTTTCCTTCAGAGTCCACCACGCAGATATAGCTGGTATCCTTGCCGAACTGTAGCTCGGACCCCTTGAAGTTTTCAAATTCGGCGGTTTGGGAAGGGACCGACGGGGCGGTCTCACCCTGGTATTTCCAGGGATTGCCTGAGGGAGGCATCTTTCCGAATGCCGCGTCCGGCGTCATCAGCATGCGCCGCTCCTGCGCGTAACGGGGATCAAGCAAACCTGCCACAGGAACCTTGACGAATTCCGGATCGCCGAAATATGCCTCCCTGTCCGCCATGACAAGCTCGATGGCCTGCAGCACCGTATGCACGTATTGAGGCGAGTTATGCCCCATGCTTTTCAGGTCGATGCCGTCCAGCATCTGCAGGACCATGGGAGTTACCGCGCTCTGGTTCCATGTCTGATTGGCGTAAATGGTATAGGGTCCGAAGCTGCCCTGCAGCGGCTGCTCCCAGTGGCCGCGGTAGTTTGCCAGATCCTCCGTGGTGAAGAGCCCTCCCTTTTCTTTGTGGAAAGCCACGATTTTTTCAGCTATTGGGCCTTTGTAAAATGTATCGCGTACAGCCATCAGCCCCTGCTGGCGCGTCCCGCCCCTGGCCAGCACGTCTTGCTCAGCTTTGCCCATGAGCTCAAATGTATCCGCCAGTTCCGGGCGCCGGAATATCTCGCCGTGGTGAAGCGGTCGCCACCACTGTCCGTCCAGGTATACCTGTGAGTTATAAGGCATGAGTATGGTGAATCCGAGGCGCTCCACCAGGCTGAGGTTAAGGTTCTTGAGCATGGTATCGTGCACAGGGAAGCCTTCGCGTGCCAGCTTGATGGCGGGGGCGCTCAATTCGGTGAACGATCTGGTGCCGTATTTATCCAGTATCGAGACGATCACGTCGGGTGAGGCGGGCAGTAGCTGCGACCAGATATCCATCTTGGGCACGGTCTTCCATCCGCGCGAGGTAAACAGCTCGATGGTGGCCTTTGCGGGCGCAGTCCCGGCGCCGGTGTAGCTCTCCACTGTCCCGGTCCTGGCATCGTAAATCAGGATTGGTGCAACGCCCGGAAATGAGGCCGCCTCACCATAAGTTACGTTGAGCGCCAGCAAAGCCGCCACTGCGCCGTCCACGGCATTGCCGCCGTTCTGCATCACCTGCAGCGCAGCCTGTGTGGCCCAGGGCGTGCCCGTGGCCGCCATGTAGTTATATGAGATAACAGCGGGGCGGTCTACCTTATGGGGATCATTAAATGCCATTGTCTCCCTCGGCCCTTTGGGCAATGCCAGATAGATGATTCCCAGTATCAGGATCAGGCCGGCCACAATCACACCGGCCCATATGAGAAATCGTAAGAAGCGTCGTTTCTTCATAATAATCGTCCTTGCCTCCAGCCAACATCAATTCTGCCTTCGTGAATCCATTATAAATCAGCGGAAAGCGGGATGCACAAAGGGGGACTTGACAAAAATGGACTGCCTGTTTTATAATTCGAGAAATGTCGAAACAAAGGACGCTCAGCGATACTCAATACGCGGAAATTTTTAAAGCGTTATCCAATCCGCATCGGCTGAAGATTTTCATGCACCTGGCAGGCTGCGGATCAAATAATTTGCTTTGCTGCGCGGATGATAAGGCCAGGGAGTGTATAGGAGACCTGGGAAGCAATCTGGGCATAGCTCCTTCGACTCTTTCGCATCACATGAAGGAACTGTACCGGGCCGGCCTCATACGGACCAACCGGCAGGGACAGCGCATCGAATGCTTTGTCAATCCGGATGTGCTGGATACCCTGTCCCAATTTTTCAGCAGAGGCGGCGCTAAGTAAAAATTTTTAAGGCTATAATTCGACTTATGTCGAAAATTAGTAATAATAAAAGAGGAGTAATAAAGTGGAAAAGGAAAACACAGCAAAGGAAGGAACCAAGGGGGCACAGGCGGAACAGGACACGGGTAAATTCTCAGAGAAGTTCATGGACTGCTGCGGAGCTATGTCCGGATCGGGCGAGATGTCCGAGAAAATGAAGGGTTTCTGCGGCGGTATGATGGAGAAAATGAAGGACTGCTGCGGCGGCAAAGATTTCTCCTACGAAACGGTAATGAAAAAATGGGCGAATTGCTGCGAGACCGGCGACAAGAAGAAATAGACAAGGGACAATACAGGGAGTGTGGACAAAATCGGCACCTGGTTTGATTTACTGAGCCAGGTACGCTGAAGTCAACTAATGAACGGAGGTATCGAAATGAGCAGGTCCGGTAATGCCATCACTACATTCAGCAAGGGCTTCAACTGCACACAGGCCGTCTTGTCCAGTTTCAGCGAGGAATTCGGCCTGGATCGAGTTACGGCATACAGGGTCGCCGCTGCCTTTGGCGGAGGTATGGGACACATGGGGCACACCTGCGGCTCGGTGACCGGTGCCTTTATGGTGATCGGTCTGAAATACGGGCTGACAGTTGCCGACGGCTCACAGTCGCACTGGGAGGCGTTCAGCGCAGTCCGGGAGTTCGTTGAAGAATTCACCAGGCGCAACGGTTCAATTGTCTGCAATGACCTGCTGGGTTTCAATATCGACGACCGCGCCAAATTTCGCGAGGCAATGAAGCAGGGCATACCTCAAAAGATCTGCCCCAAACTCGTGCGCGACGCGGTCGAGATCACGGAGGGCCTGCTGCAATAGCCGGCTGGCGCAGGCGCCTGGTACTTAACGGTCCTGATTGGAGTTATATGCTTCGATATACCGCTCAATGGCCTTGATCATAAGCTTCAGGTTGTCCTTATTCACGCGTTCCGGGTTGTCCGCCGTGCTGTGGAACCAGCCTTCCCCTGGCCCGGGCAACCCGGAATTGCCCACCGTGACCGCAGGGATTCCGGCCGCTAAAAAGCGCTGCGCGTCGTCTGTGATCGCGGGACGTGACTCAATCGTCATGCCTGACACATCTTTCCAGGCGGCGCCCACTCTGTCGATAAGCAGGGGGTCAGTATCGTAGAATTTCAAGAACTCGCCGTCCCTCTTCCAGTAGACCATGTTCCCGTTCTGTCCCACCAGTTCGAGGTTTATCAGACTGATGGGAACGGCAGGTTTCTCTCCACCGCCGAACCTCTTTCTCAAATAGGCATCTGCGCCCTGCAGGTTAACCTCTTCACCTGATGTCAATAGAATTGTTACATTGCTGTGCCCGGTATCGACCATCCCGTCCTGAATGTCCCTGGCCATGACCAGCAATGCTGCCACCGAGCTCCCGTCGTCCACTGATCCATAGCTCTGTTTGTCCGGAGGTATGAAAATATATCCGCCGAAGCCCAGGAAGACGAGACCCCAGTAGGCGACGACCATCCCGGCCAGGACGAGCGTCACTACCGTCACGGCCTTTTTTCTGAGGGCAGCATAGCGTTTGATAAAGAAAGTAAATACGGCAATGGCCAGGCCGATGGCAACGGCCAGAGGTATGAAGGCGTAGATCCTGGAGCGCTGTATGTGGTCCCAGAAATCGGTCTTGGAATCGTAATGTGCCGCAAAGACCAGTTCCCTGGCCGGATTTGGAACGGTAAAGTTGATGACGATGTTTTCGCCTCCCCTGGTTATCAAGCCAGTGACGACCGGTACAAAAAGCTCGAACTCCAGAATAAGCACCACAGGTATAACCAGCGCCACAATAAGGGCGGCCAGTGGCTTCCGTTTGAGCACGAAGATAAAGAAAAGGACGGCCAGCAGCACTATAGTCAGGCCGACCAGCAGCTGCATATACGGACGTAACGTGAATTCCTGAACGGTGTAGGGAACGCTCCAGGAGGACAGCAGCGCTTTAATGTATGCCGCCGTTTGACCCAGTGCGTCGCTCTGGTTGGGGCGTGGAACAGACAGGTGAGCCAGTATATCCGCAAGGTCCATAACAGCCTCCGTAACTCCCGTTCTGAATATGAGTTAAATCATGCCTGCATCTGCTCTTTGATTATGCGGCGTATCTCGCGCTTGAGTATCTTGCCCAGGCCGGTCTTGGGCAGGGAGGGCATGAAGAAAATCCTGGCCGGGACCACAAAGTGGTGCAGGTGCTCGCCCAGGTACTTGATCAGCTCTTCTTCAGTTGCCTGCTGGCCCGGTTTGAGCACCACCGCTGCGCCGACGTTTTCACCGTACGTCTTGTCCGGTATGGCAACTACAGCGCATTCCAGCACAGCAGGATGCTTGAACAGCCAGCCTTCCGCCACGCCGGGATCGATGTTTTCTCCACCCTTGATGATGAGGTCCTTCTTCCTGCCCGTGATATAGAGTTCACCATCTTCATCGATCCTGCCGAGATCGCCTGTGTGCAGCCAGCCGTTTTTAATTGCCTCTTTCGTTTCCTTGGGCTTATTGAGATATCCTTTGGTCACAACCGGACCCTTGCAGATTATCTCCCCGTCGCTGCCGCGCGGCACCTCTTTATCCTCATCATCCACGATTTTAAGTGCCAGGCCCGGCATGGGGAATCCCACGCTGCCGGGTTTACGCGGCCAGTCCCTGCGCTGCCTGGCGATCGATCCGCCAACCTCGGTGCATCCGTAGCCCTGGGTTATCTCCTTGTGAAAGACAGTCTCGGATTGTTTCATGGTTTCCATGGAAAGAGGTCCACCCGAGCAAATCAGCAGGTCCATGAAGGACAGGTCATCTTTCTTGGGGTCCGCTACCATCATCATAAATATCAGCATGGTGGGAACCACCGGTATCACTTTGACCTTATATTCCTTCAACGCGTCCAGCACCTTTCTCGGGTCGAAAGGCGGCATGAGGATATTTACGAATCCGGAGAAATAGCCTTCCAGACAGCTCAGGACTCCGTAAATATGATTCATGGGTATGGTGGTCAACAGCGGCTCCAGGTGGTTGCCACCCCATACCGAGGTACCCGTCTTCATCTGGCTTTCGAGGTTATGGTGGGTCAGCATCACGCCCTTGGGGAACCCGGTTGTACCCGAAGTATACATGAGTATAGCCATATCCTCTTTATCCACATCCGTCACATCCGGCGTTCCAGGCTTCTCGATCAGGCCGCTGTAGGGCACGATATCCGGGGCCGTTTCCTTCCCTACCAGGATTATCCGTTCAATGGTCTTCAACCCTGCAGCCGCCTCGCGCACCTTGGGAAGCAGCACGTCTTCCGTGATGACCACCTTGCAGGCTGAGTCTTCCAGTATGTAGTGGATCTCGGCGGCCGTGAGCATATAGATGATGGGCAGGTAAGCCGCTCCCATTCTGTTGACGCCGTTCATTATCTCGGGTATCTGGGGTATATTGCTTATGACCGAACCGATGATATCTCCCTTCTTAATGCCCGCCTTGCGCAGGCCCGCCGCCAGTGCCCGGGCGTTATCCAGTATCTGCTTGTTGGTCCACGATTTCTCGCCCTCCGGCCCCAGGAAAATGAACTGCCTGTATTCCCCGTACTTCCTTACGTTATCGTCCAGCCAGCGTCCGATATTGTTGCTCATCCTGCCTCCTCCATTATTTATATTTGGTTCAAGCCTGTCGGCACAAGGAACGTATTAAGATGGGAATATATGGATGCCCCAATAACCCAGGTATGAGAAGAGAATGTGCTTGGGCAACCTCCCGGCCGCGCCCACCAGCAGGAATTTCCACAGCGGGTACCTCAGCGCGCCCGCCGCCATCCCCGCTATGTCGAACAACGGATTGGGCAACAGTGATAATATAAAGATCGTCAGGCTGCCCCACTTCTTCATCCATCCTACCACTTTTTCATATTTCTCGGTATCTGCTATAGCCAGCCTGCCGCTGTATCCCAGTAAATAGCCGGTCGTTTCTCCCAGCGTTGCCCCCAGGCCCGAGGCTATGCCGATCCAGAGCGGGTCCCAAGGATTAACCGAAAGCGTCCCGATGAGCGATGTCATGGCGAGACCAGGTATGGGTATTATCAGCGTCGCCGAGGCGGCTGCGGAGATAACAAAGATTCCTAAATACTTGAGTTCGGGATGTTTGCCCAGCCAGAACGCGAATGACGCAATGTCGTCTCTCTGCCAGATGATAACTGCAATCAGCACTATCACCAGCACCAGCGATCCGATCTGAAGCAGCCTGTCCTTGCTCCAGAAACCGCTTCCCGGTGGGGGTGTTCCCTCCGGCAACGGGGTATCAGCTTTCTTTTCTTCGTCGCTCATATCTTGGGCAGCAGATCGGCGTATTTCTCGGTGCGGCTCAAGCCGGCTTCGGACTGCACCAGCCAGGTCATCCAGCAGAGTTCGATGGCGCGATATCCGGTCTGGGGCGCCATCTCTTCCACCATCCGGATAAATTCCAGGTCGCCGCCGGGACGTTCCATACCCGATATATCAAGTATCTCATAAATTACCTTTTTGACAATCTTGTC
>CAZDXZ010000080.1:2552-6888 GCA_964509615.1 uncultured Dehalococcoidales bacterium | reverse complement strand
GGAATTTTACAGCTTTTCCTAAAAAGAATATAATAATATCGACCTTTAAGCCAGTCCAGTGAGGCTGGTAAGGAGAAAATGGTGGCATATTATCATGCTCCGGGATTTATAGCCTGGGGCTATTTTTTTACCTCTTGCGTATCCTGCGCAAGGGGTTTTTTATTTGAGGACATGCTATGAGCGGCAAAGCCATACTGGTTCTGGTGGACGGCATGGTTTACAGGGGCGAAGCCTTCGGGGCTGAGACAACCGCCTTCGGCGAGATCATCTTTATCACGAGCATGACCGGCTACCAGGAGATGCTTACCGATCCGTCCTTTGCCGGCCAGATAGTGGCGCCGACTTATCCGTTGATAGGCAACTACGGCATCAATCTCGATGACGTAGAATCAGCAAAAATTCAGGTACGAGGTTTTGTCGTCAGGGAATATTGCCCTGTACCCAGCAACCGGCGGAGCGAGGGGACCCTGGAAGACTATTTGAAGAAGGCGAAGATACCCGGTCTCAGCGGGATAGATACGCGCAGCCTGACCAGACACATTCGCTCCAAAGGCGTCATGATGGGGATACTGACGTCCGATTTAACATCAGGCGAGGCGCTGCATGAATTGAAACAGCTGCCTGACTACGGTGACACCGATTTCGTGAGGGAAGTGAGCATCGCAGAGGCTTTTGAATGGGATTCGGGGCGGGAGCAACAACCGTATAAATACAAGATGGTAATCGTTGACATGGGCTTGAGGTTCAATATCGCCCGCATACTGAGCCGTCTCGGCTGCCGTGTGATGGTCGTCCCCTGCACCCTCTCTTCACAGGAGATACTTGCCATGCAGCCGGACGGCATAATTCTTTCTCCCGGTCCCGGGAATCCCGCATTGCTGGACTATGCTATCGAGAACATAAAAGGATTACTGGGGAAGAAGCCGATACTGGGAATTTGCCTGGGCCACCAGCTTATCGGAAGAGCTTTCGGCGCCGATACCTTCAAATTGAAGTTCGGCCACCGGGGCGCCAACCATCCCGTCTGCGATCTGGCCACGGGGAAAGTGCACATCACCTCACAGAATCACGGCTACGCTATTGATGCAGATACCCTGAAGGGAGGATTGCAGGTCAGCCACATTAATTTAAATGACGGCACCATAGAGGGACTGAGGCACAGCTCCATGCCGATCACTACGATACAGTACCATGCGGAGGGCTCGCCCGGTCCCCAGGACAACACGTACATATTCGACAGGTTCTTACAGATGATCAGCGAGGTCAAAAGATAACCGATGGCCGAACTCTCTAAAGTGCTGGTTATAGGGTCGGGTCCCATCATAATTGGCCAGGCTGCCGAATTCGATTACGCAGGCGCCCAGGCGTGCAAGTCCCTCCGGGAGGAGGGGATCACCACAGTGCTGGTCAACTCAAATCCCGCAACTATTATGACCGACGAAGGCATAGCCGACATAGTGTATATCGAACCGCTGACCGTAGAAGTTGTGGAGAGGATAATTGAACGGGAAAGGCCGGAGGGGCTGCTGCCCACGCTGGGCGGTCAGACCGGGCTTAACCTGGCCGTCGAGCTGGCCGATACCGGGATATTGGATAAATATAACGTCCGCATGCTGGGCACGCCGCTGGAAACCATTAAAAAGGCGGAGGAGCGGTCGTTATTCAAGCAGCTTATTCAGGAGATAGGTGAGCCGATACCGGAGAGCGTGACGGTTAATACTGTCGGCGAGGCCAGAGAGTTCGCCCTCTCCATCGGATTGCCGCTGATAGTACGGCCCTCCTACACGCTGGGTGGGACCGGCGGCGGCATCGTCCACACCATGGCAGAGCTGGAGGCCACTGTGGAAAACGGGCTGGCATCGAGCATGAGCCATCAGGTGCTGGTGGAAAAATGCCTGCTGGGATGGAAAGAGATCGAATACGAAGTAATGCGCGATGCGGCCGATAACTGCATCACCATCTGCAACATGGAAAATATCGATCCGATGGGCGTTCATACGGGGGACAGCATTGTGGTGGCGCCCAGCCAGACCCTGACCGACAAGGAATACCAGATGCTCAGGTCGGCCAGCTTGAAGATCATACGGGCGCTGCGTATTGAGGGCGGATGTAATATACAGTTCGCTTTGACGCCCAGCCCGGTGGTGGCCAGGAAATGGGCGCCTGACCAGCTGAACGTAGCCGGAAGCCAGTATTACATCATAGAGGTGAACCCGCGCGTCAGCCGCAGCTCGGCCCTGGCCAGCAAGGCCACGGGATATCCCATAGCGCGCGTGGCCGCCAAGATCGCTGCGGGCAAGCGTCTGGATGAGATACCCAACCGGGTAACCGGCAAAACAATGGCGGTCTTCGAGCCTGCGCTGGACTACTGCGTGATAAAGATCCCGCGCTGGCCGTTCGATAAATTCGCCGGGGGCGACAGGACACTGGGCAGCCAGATGAAGGCTACCGGCGAGGTGATGGCTGTCGAGCGCTGTTTTGAGGCAGGGCTGCAGAAGGCTGTGCGCTCCCTGGAGATAGGCAGGCGGTCTCTACTGTGGGAGGACAAGAGCTGGAGCAACGCTGAAGGACATATGAATTATCCGCTTCAGGCCAATGACTTGAGGCTGTGGGCATTGATGGCGGCGCTGCGAAGAAAAACGGACCCGGAACAGCTGGCGGAGCAAACGGGGATCGATCCATGGTTCCTGCACAAAATGTCCAATATCGTTAAGCTGGAGCAGCGCTTGTTATCGGAAGATCTGAATCCCGAATTGCTATGGCAGGCCAAGCGGTTCGGTTTCTCGGACGAGCAGATTTCAACCCTGGGAGACATGCTGCCCGACCAGGTGAGGCAATTGAGAAACCGCTGGAATATTAAACCGGTATATAAAATGGTAGACACCTGTGCGGCCGAGTTCGATGCCGAAACTCCCTATTTCTACAGCACGTATGAGGTCGAAAACGAGGCTGAATCCCTTACCGGCAATAAGGCGGTTGTTATCGGCAGCGGACCTATCCGCATCGGCCAGGGGATAGAGTTCGACTACTGCAGCGTCCATTCCGCCTGGGCGCTAAAAGACGCCGGCTATAAAAGCATAATGGTCAATTCAAATCCTGAAACCGTGTCAACCGACTTCGATACCAGTGATCGCCTTTACTTTGAGCCCCTCGACGGGGAAAGCGTCCTGGACATACTTGAGAATGAGAATTCCAGACTGCTGGTCAGCGCCTTCACCCCCTCTGTGCTTCAATTCGGCGGGCAGACGGCGATCAATTTGGCCGCATCGCTCTCCAGGAATAATTCGCCCATACTTGGTTCCAATGCTGAGATAATCGATCTGGCGGAAGACAGGCGCAGGTTCGAGGATTTTCTCAATCATCAGGGCATTCCGCAGCCTCCCGGCACAGGTGTTACCACCATCAGTCAGGGACAGGAGGTCGCCAGGACACTGGGCTATCCGGTGCTGGTAAGGCCGAGCTATGTGCTTGGCGGAAGGGGTATGGAGATAACGCAGAGCCAGGAGGAATTGACCAGGTACATGGAACAGGCGCTGGAACTCGACGAACGCCATCCTATACTGATCGATAAATACTTCGAGGGCAAAGAGGTGGAGGTCGATGCGGTCAGCGACGGGACCGATGTTTTGATTCCAGGGGTTATGGAGCATATCGAGCGGACGGGTGTGCACAGCGGAGATTCAATAGCGGTGTATCCAGCGCCGGGACTATCCAGGGACGAGGTAAATACCCTGGTTGATTACACCGTCAGGACCGGGCTGGCGCTGGGTATAAAGGGCCTGATGAACATACAGTTCGTAATTATGCGCAGCAGCAGCGGAGAGCAGTCTTCTATATACATGCTGGAGGTAAACCCGCGCGCCAGCCGCACGATCCCGTTTATCTCCAAGGTTACGGGAGTCCCCATGGTACGCATCGCCACTAAAGTCATGCTGGGGATCAGCCTGAAGGAGCAGGGATATAAAACAGGCCTGTATGGGAAAAAGGCACTGGTCGGCGTCAAGGCCCCTGTTTTCTCCATGTCCAAGCTGACAGGTGTTGATACCTATCTCAGCCCCGAAATGAAGTCCACGGGCGAAGTAATGGGCATCGATCTGACTTATGAAGCCGCCCTAGCCAAGGCGCTGATTGCGGCAGGCCTGATGTTGCCCTCTCAGGGGGCATTGCTGTTCAGCATCGCGGACAAGAACAAGGCGGAGGCGTTGCCTATCATCAGGGGCTTCTATGATCTGGGTTACCAGATTTACGCTACTCGCGGCACGGCAGACATGATCAAAGAGCACGGCATGGATGTGAAAGCGATCAGCAGAAAACTGAATGAAGGGCATCCCAATAT
>CAZDXZ010000080.1:0-2452 GCA_964509615.1 uncultured Dehalococcoidales bacterium | reverse complement strand
ACGGCATGGATGTGAAAGCGATCAGCAGAAAACTGAATGAAGGGCATCCCAATATCGTTGAGATTATCGGCAGCGGCTCTGTAGTGGGTGTGGTCAATACGGTCACCGGCGGGCGCATACCGCTCCAGGACGGTTTCCACATACGACGCGCCAGCACCGAGCGGCGTATACCCTGCTTTACATCGCTGGATACAGCCGGCGCAGTGCTGAAAGTACTGTCACAGGGCTCGCAGGGCTATAACGTAAAACCGCTCTCCCAATATTTGTGGTCTTAAGAATCCATACATCCACCGGTGCGGGGCACATGGCGTGTGTGTTGGCCGGTCTCGACACAGACCTGTTATTGCTCTCGGTCTTTATTTTCGGGCAGATTAGATCCCGGCCTGCGGATGATTTTTTCCACCAATTCGAAAAGTATGAGGGTAAAAAACGCTATGAGCAGGAGAAGCAGCAGGGTCTGGAGGAACTCCTTATGTACCAGGAACATGATGATGAATATCTCCAGCATCAAGACGGCGGTCTCAACCACCTTGCGGCGTACCATGTTGTCTATGATGAAGGAGAACATTATGACCTCCACCCAGCCTTCAGCGATTACACCGATCGTGATAGCTTCCCAGGTAAGCGTACCTGGAGGCAGCACAAACGACATCCAGTGCAGGAAAAAGAAGGTGAAGATCGACTCCGGTATATACGACAAGACGATGGCCAGGAAGGTGGGCATGCGGCCCCTGAGCAGACCGCAGAAAAAGCCCGTCATGGATTTGCCGAATATAATGGCAAGCCCGTATACGGGGCCGTAGATGCCGAAGACTGCCAGGTGAAAATAGGCGTACAGGGAGGCGAGGGCGGCGGTCAACAGACCGTACCAGGGCCCGAAGGTGATAGCTATGGCGAATGTCGCCAGGTGCGAGAAATCAAAGGTAACCTGAGGGTTAAGCGGGGTGAGCATGCTGGAGAGATAGGACAGCAGGTTTCCCAGCGCTGCGGCGGCTATGGCGATGCCCAACCGCTGGGCCTTCTCGCTCTTAAGCGCCTGAATCAGGTTCTGCACTCTCGACATATGATGTGGCTACCAGTATAGCATTTTCTTATTCATACAGTCCGCGCTTGCGGTTATCTTCTATGATACGGTTGTACTCCTTGTCCACATCTATGCCGCGGTCCCTCAGGACACGGTCCATCATCTCCACCGAATGAGTGAGGTCAAGAAAACGGTGCAGCCATACCCTGGGATCGTCCGGGCTTTTCTGATAGTCATCCGCCATCTGCGTATATTCCTCGGTGATCTTGTTGAATTCTGCCGTGGGATCGAACTTGCCTTTAATGCGGGGGAACCTGAATAGCTCTTTAACCTTGCCCAGATGGCGGCGGAAGATGAATTTATCGACATACCAGAAGACGCATGCCAGCAGGAGCTGGTTCAGCAGGAAGGCCGGGAAATCGGGTATGCCCAGCTGTTGCCGCAACAGCACCTGGAGGATAGCTCCGGCGATGCCGGAGAGAAGTATCCAGCGGCCGAAAACGTAAATGAACCATTCCCTTGAAAACATGGCTTTCTCCCTTTAAAGAAACTTGCTGTTGAATGCGGACTTAGGAATCGCTACCAGCCGGTCAGGGCTGCCTCATTCACATATATGATACAAAACGGCGCCCGATGGAGGCTAATCCGAAGTAATCGCATACCGCCGTCTTTCGGATCAGGCACCCATTTAACTTACTTTAGTTTAGATTTACTGGTTTTCTTAGCTGCAGGTTTGTCTTCAAAAATGCCCGAGAGTATTCGGGCATTTTCATCCATGCGTTTTTTATTGGCGCCCACATAATCGGCTGCGTTGTAGCTGATTACATGGGATAATTTCACGAACTCATCAAGCTCTTGCTGATTGAGATTTCCGAAGACGACTTCCAGGACTTCATTTATATTGGGCGATAAGCTCCTCAGAAGCTCCATGCCCTGCCCGGTCAGTTCAACTTCTATAGACCTTCTATCAGCTTTTGAGCGCCTTCTTGTTACCAGCTTGCGCTTGTGCAGTTTGTCGACCAGGGGGCTGATGGAATGGGTATCGAGCGGCAGCACTTTTGCAATCTCCGTCGGCGTCATTGGGCGTTTATTGTAAAAGAGCGCCTGCAGAGCCGTTATCTGCGTAACCGTCATCTTTGCCGGGCTCAGGCTTTTTTCCAGCGCTTTCACCCAGGTATTCCATGCCTGGGCAAAATTAACGATGGTCCACATATATTTTACAGGAGGAGCCAGCCGTACCAGGTCGTCATATTCTTTTTTCTGAATTTTCATTTACCGAATGCCCCGATTAAAAACACTACGATATCTACAGTTTACATTTATGTTATCAACATAATTTGGATTAAGTCAAAATCGACAATAATCTTTCGATATCGATATACTCGTAAAAACGGCCGTCCACGTTTAAATATTAGGAAATATTAAAAC
>CAZDXZ010000079.1:0-6982 GCA_964509615.1 uncultured Dehalococcoidales bacterium | reverse complement strand
TCGAGCAGCTCTTTAACCGTCGGCTCGTCCTTGACCAATCCCATGCACTGCCCCACCGGTAAGACTCCTCGCTTCAGGTCCCCGTCTATTGTAGCAAGCTGGAAGTTCTTGGAGGCATTGGCCAGGAAGGCAAGCTGCCTGGCGTTTTTCCATCCTGAGAGCGTAGCTCCGATAGCAAGCTTGTAGAAGGGCAGGTTAACCATCCTGGCGATATCCTGGCCGTTAACGAAAGCAGCGGGCAGGTCAAGGCCTTTATTCTCCACTTTTTTGGCCGTATCGGTTTTCATCACACGGCAATACAACCCGTCGAAGCGTTTGGAATACAGAGTGTCCGTCACGTCCTTGGTGCGCGACAGGTCCTTGAAGTTCTGATGCAGCGGACTTTCCCTGGTGGTCATGAACCTGGTGCCCATGGCCACGCCTTCGGCGCCCAGCGCCAGCGCGGCAGCCAGTCCCCTTCCATCCGCAACGCCGCCGGCGGCGACGACCGGTATGGAGAGAATGTTTACCAGGCTGGGGATGAGGCAGAAGGTGGTGACGAACTCACCGTGCGCCGCGGCCTCGTTGCCGGTGGCGATGACGGCATCGCAGCCATATTCCTCGGCCCGCTTGGCATGTCGCGCGCTTACCACGGTGGCAATGACCTTGCCGCCGTACTTGTGCGCCTCTTTGACCAGCCAGTCACCCTTGCCCAGCGCGAAATTGATCACAGGGACCTGCTCCTCCAGCAGCACCTTGGCCGATTCCATGGCACCGGGGAACATGAGTGCCGAGTTGGCGCCGAAGGGCTTGTTCGTGAGCTTGCGGATCTTCCTTACCGCCTCACGCACCGCGTCCTTATCCAGGGGACCCGTGGCCAGTATGCCCATACCTCCCGCGTTGGAAACTGCGGCTACCATTTCCGGAGTACTGATCCAGCTCATCCCCGATAGAAAGATCGGGTACTGGATCCCCATCATCTCCGTGATTCTTGTTTTCAAAATACTCCTCCTGTAAATATTATGTAAATTAAGCTTTATGCTTTCAGCAGACTACTGATGCCGCCCAGCATGTATGAGATGGACTCCCGGGCCAGGGCGTCGATATCCTCCGGAGGTTCCTGCCAGAGGAAATAATGAGATGCGATCCTTTCAAATACGCCGACTATGCATACAGCGATCAGCTCGGGCTTGGAGTCGTCAACCAGCTCAATCCCCTGTTCTTCGCTTATTTGAACAAACGCAGCTTTTATATCCTGCGTTACCTTAATGAAAATCTGCCTGCGCTGTTCTTCGACTTCGGAGCTCTGTCCCACGGATTCTCTGAAAAAAATCGCGATCCACTCGGGATGGTTACCGCAGAAATCTCTTAAAAAGGCAAACGATATATTCCTGAAGCTGTCCAGGGTATAACCGGCTTTCTTAAACTCGTCGCCCAGCAGTTTCCGCAGCTGATGCCCGATCTCCTGCATCAGCTTGATAAGCAGGTCCTCTTTATTCTTGAAATAGATGTAGACCGCGCCGGTCGAAACCTCGGCCGCGTCGGCTATTTCCTCTATGCTGGTCTGATGGTAGCCCTTTTCGGCAAAGAGGAACTTGGCCGCCCTGAGGATGCTGTTGTACCTCTGCTCCTTTTCCCTCAGCCGCCGCAGTGCGCTGCGTGAAAGAGTGCTTTGCTGTCCATCCGATTTTGTCATAATAAACTATTCTGATATCGGTAATACGATGCCATGAACGACCATTTTATCAGTTATGCGCTCTGCTGAAAAACTAATAGCCCTCCATTCTCGCGACGATTTCGAGCATGACTTCATCCGCACCGCCGCCGATGGACATGACGCGTACATCACGGAAATAGCGCGAGATGGGCGTCTCGTTCATAAAGCCCATCCCACCGAACATCTGCAGACACCCGCTGGCAACCTCGGAGATCAACTGACCCGCCAGCAGTTTTCCCATAGAGACTTCACGCGTCGGGTCCAGACCTTCCATCTTCTTCCTGACGATATGGTAGGTCAATTGCCGCAGGGCTTCATTCCTGGTGGCCCAGTCCGCCAGCCGGTGCCTCAGTACCTGCTTGGTGATAAGCGGCTTGCCGAAGACTATGCGCTGGCGCAGATAGTCTATCGTCATGGCGATCATGTCCTGTATAGCCACGCAGGACCCGGGCAGTATGGCGAACCTCTCATGCTGAAACTGCTTCATCTGGATGATGAAACCCTCATGGTCATTGCCGATCAGGTTCTCTGCGGGCACTTTGACATCGTCGAAGAAGAGCTCCGCCGTGTCGCTGCTCCACAGCCCGATTTTATCCAGCTTCTTGCTCACCTGGAAACCTTTGAGCTTGGTTGGCACCACGAAGAGCCCGAAGGAATGATATCCTTCCCCTTCGTCGGTACGCGCCAGCAGGGTGAGGAAATCCGCCTGTACCCCGTTGGTGATGAACGTCTTCGATCCGTTCAATAGATAGTAGCCGTCCTTCTTGACCGCCTTCGTCTTCATGGCGAAGACGTCGGAGCCGGCATCAGGCTCGGTCACGGCGATGGCGGTGACCATATCGCCGGCGATGGCCGGTCTCAGATAGGTCTCCTTGAGGTATTCGCTTCCGACGGCGGCGATGGCAGGTGTGGCCATATTGGTCTGGACAGCGATGGCCGTCGAAACGCCCATGCCCCGGATGTGTCCTATCTCTTCCAGCAGGACCGTCTCAAACCAGTAGTCCAGTCCACCCCCACCGTATTTCGGATCATAGCGTATGCCCAGGAATCCCAGGTCGCCCATCTTCTTGAATAGTTCGTGAAGGGGGGCAGTATTCTTCTCCCACTCGTTCATATGGGGATTGATCTCTTTATCGATGAACTTCTTGATCGATGCCCTGAATGCGTCGTGTGTCTCGTTGAAATACATTCCTTGTTCTCCTTTTTCGCCAGGATTCGGTAACTAGACTACTCTCAGCGCCTTTTTATCCACCTTGCCCACGGCGGTCAGGGGCAGCGCTTCCATAAACACAATCATTTTGGGGACCTTGTAGGGCGCCAGGTTCTCCTTGCAATATTCGACTATCTGTTTTTTGATTTCTTCAGGGTCTTTGGCCTGTGCATCCTTGGTGAGCTGGATGACTGCTTTCACGATCTGGCTGTCGGGCCGCTCCGGGTTGGTTATCCCAATAATCGCGCATGACTCGACCGCCGCATATTCGCTGAGCACCTCCTCCACCTCGCGGGAGAACACCTTGTATCCGCCCACAATGAGCATGTCCTTTGTCCTGTCAGCGATATAGAAGTACCCGTCCTCGTCCATCCGCGCTACATCGCCGGTATAGAGCCATTTGGCACCCCCGATTTCACGCAGGGTATTGGCTGTTTCTTCCGGCTTATTGTGATACCCCTTCATCACCTGTGGCCCGTTAACGATGATCTCCCCTACTTCACCCAGAGCGACCTCGGTTTTCCCTGTTTCTACGTCAACCAGCTTAATCAGGGTACTTTGGATAGGAATCCCCACGGAGCCGATCTTCTTCTTTCCCTTGAGGGGGTTCAGGGTAATGATCGGGCTGGCCTCCGTCATCCCGTAGAGCTCCACCACTTTGCCCTTGCCGACGATAGCCTCAAGAGCGTTAATAGCCTCTTTGGAAAAGGGCGAAGCGCCGGAGATGCAGGCCTGGCAAGAAGAATAATCGATCTTGGAGAAGGCCGGGTCGTCCATCAGCATCTGATACAGGGACGGCACCATGAGCATCATCATGGGAGGGTGCTCCGAGATCTCCTTACAGATGTTCTTGGTATTCCGGGGGTCCGGGATCAGGCACTGGGTAAAGGCCAGTGACATGGAGATCATCCCGAAATAAAGCCCCGCCATGTGGAAGAAGGGGAAGCCGGAGCACACGGTGCCGCCATTCATCTTAAGATCGAGCCACTGTCTGCCCTGCCTGAAATTGGAGACCATATTTCTCTGCGTGAGAACCGCACCTTTGGGCATGCCCGTAGTCCCGCCGGTATATTGAATGAGGCAGGTATCGTCAAGCTTGACGGACGGCCTGGCAATATCCGGCAGGCTCATCGACATTATACCCATGAAAGATACCACTTCTTTGCCTGCGATCGGATCCACTTTTCCGGAGGGGACCTTCTTCAGGAGTTTGCCCAGGGTACGCTTAAGCGGGGGAAGATAGTCGGCAATGTTGGTTGTGATAATACACGAGACTCGGGGTATATCATTTTTTATCTTTTGCACGCGGTTTTCATAGATCGCGTCCAGCGTTAACAGCGCCCTGGCGCCCGAGTCATTCAACTGGTGCGCCATCTCCTTGGGGGTGAGCAGGGGAGAGACGCCCGTGACCACGCATCCCGCACGCAGGGCGCCTGCCAGTGCGATGAGATACTGGGGAATGTTGGGAAGGTTGATGCCCACCACATCTCCCGGATTGCATCCCTGTTTACGAAGGAATGAAGCAAATTTCATGGAGAGCCGGTCCAACTCTTTATATGTGATTTTGATCCCGAGAAAATGGAAGGCCACCACATCCGGACGGAATTTCAGGCCCTTCTCCAGCATATCCACGTATGTCTCATCTACGGCTTTTATCTCCGGATCAAGTCCCGGATCGTACCACTTGTACCACGGTTTTTCATCGTATACTGTCATCTAACAACCTCCTTTCCTGCCGGACGGCTTCTTGCCTTCCGGCAATATTTTATCCACGATGAATATGAACAATTATGGAACAATAGACTGCGGCGCCTCGATGACCCTGGCGCGCAGGTACTCGCCCAGGGTCTTGGCCTGGGGATCGCTTCTCAGCGAAGCGGCCACACCCTCACCGAGCACGCCTTTGATATAGAAATTGACCGCCAGCAGATTGGGAAATTCGTAGCGCTCAATCTCATAGCCGCTCATGTCCTTGAGCAGCTCTTTTAATCTCTCAACGGTCAGGAACTCCCTGAGGAAGGCATAGGACTGGGGCGTTTTCCCCCAGACACCCAGGTTGGCGTTGCCCCCTTTGTCGCCGGAGCGCGTCGCGTAGATGCGTCCCAGTGGAGTCCTGACCTTCTTGCCGGAAGGCACGGCCGGTACGGGTGTTTCCTTCGTCACCTTTGAATGAGAGTAAGCTGCCGGAGGCACGAATTCGACCGAAAACTCCTCTCCATCCATGGCTACCTTCTGGGTGATGAGCTTCTGAGGGATGAGCGCAGGCCAGTGCAGTATGGCGGTCGTGCCCTTGGCCGGCGGCGCCGTCGCCGTGAAGCCGGGTATATTGGCCAGCCCGAGCTCGACGATCTTGGAGGAGAACTTATCCACCTTCTTCTGGTCGCGGTCCATCACGGACAGGCGTAAATAGGCGAAGGCCTCGTCGTTGGTATCGGGATTCTCCTTATTCGATTTGACCAGCTGCACCTGTTCGTGGGCGTACTGTCCCCTGCCCCCAAGGTTGTCGAAAAGCGCATCTTCAAATATTTTGGCCTTTTTCTCGATATCCAGGCCGGTCAGCACAACGGTCATGGAATTCCTGTACCCTCCCAGGCAATTGATGCATACCTTGGTCGTCTCAGGCGGAGGCGCTCCCAGCACACCGGAAATTTTCACCCGGTCGGGGGCCTCCTGTGCTATTCGGATGGTATCGAAGCGGGCCGATACGTCGGGTGTAAGATAGACCGGCTCCCTGACCTCATAGAGGAGCTGAGCCTTCACGGTGTCCACAGAAACCAACCCACCTGTTCCAGGGTGCTTGGTGATGACCGACGAGCCGTCCGGGAATATCTCGGCTATGGGGTATCCGACCTTGAGGAAAGACGGCACCTCTTCGATGAAGGAGTAGTTGCCCCCGGTGGCCTGTGCTCCGCACTCTACGATATGTCCCGCCACCGCCGCGCCGGCCAGCCTGTCCCAGTCATCGCGTTTCCAGCCGAACCACCAGGCCGCAGGGCCCATGACCAGCGAGGCATCCGCCACGCGTCCGCTGACCACGATATCGGCCCCCTTCTCGAGGGCCAGGGCGATGCCCCAGCCTCCAAAGTTAGGCATTGGCCGTGATTGGAACCAGGCCCCCATCCTTGAGAGAGACACCTTTATCAAGGTGAACCAGGGACTCTCCTGATTCCTGCAGTTCACCGAGACGGGCCATAAGGTCGTCGCCCTCGATGCAGGCGATTCTGGGATGCAGCCCCAGCTTCTCGGCTATCTTGCTAAGCTCCTGAGCCAGCCCACGGGGGTTCAGCCCGCCGGCGTTGGACACGACTTTGATATTTTTATCCAGGCATTCCCCCATGATCTCTTCCATCTGTTTGAGGAAGGTGGGGGCATATCCCGTCTCGGGATTTTTCAGTTTCAGGCGGAAGAGGAGGGCCATGGTGAGCTCCGCCAGGTAATCGCCCGTCAGGACATCGATTGGACCCCCGCGCACCATCTCAGCCGCTGCCGATAGCCGGTCACCGAAGAATCCGCTGCAGTTGGCGATGATTACCCTGTCCTTTCCCTTCCTGTTGTCGGAGCTCATGGCATCTCTCCTTCTCTTCTAACTCCCGGCTTTTTTATCCCGATAACCTCAGCTATTTGCCTGTAAAATTGGGCGGACGCTTCTCGATAAAGGCGGTGATCCCCTCCTTCGCGTCGTCTGTGCCGGCAACCTCCTTGATCTTCTCCGCAAGAAAGCCAAGGGCATCCTTCAACGGCAGATTCGCCGCGGCATAGAAGGCCTGTTTCCCTATTCTCATCCCGATGGGGCTCTTCGCAGTGAGGATGCCGAGGACTTTTTTCACCTCTTCATCGAGGCCTGCTGCAGGGACCACCCGCGTGATCAGCCCCATGGCCAACGCCTCCTGCGCCGTCATCCTCTCACCAAGAAGTATCATCTCCATGGCCTTTTTCTGCAGCACATTGCGGAAGATGAGCGCGCCGATCATCATGGGCCACAGACCGACATTGACCTCCGGTGTGCCGAATTTAGAGTCGTCGCTGGCGATGACGATATCGCAGGCCAGCATGAATCCCATGCCGCCCGCCAGGCA
>CAZDXZ010000078.1:1935-7018 GCA_964509615.1 uncultured Dehalococcoidales bacterium | reverse complement strand
TTGCGCTGAAGGGCGGTGTAACGGGAGCAGGGGGGCGCGTAGCATCATCGCACACCGGCTCACTGGCCGGAATGGCACAGACCTGGTCCACCATGTTCAAACAATGCGGTGTGGTGCAGGTGGATGACGTGGACGATCTGCTCAATACAGCCAAAACGATGAGCCTCTCCAAGATTCCATCGGGAAATGGAGTCTCGATCGTGACCTATTCCGGCGGCTTCGCCGTGGTCCAGAGCGACATGTGCGTAAAGGCCGGCCTCCAGGTCCCCCAGTTCTCGCAGAAGGCTATTGATCAGTTCAGGAAGTTCGTCCCGGCAGCAGGCACCATGATAGGAAACCCACTCGATTCCTGGCAGCTGTTTTACAGGTATTCGGGCGAGGGCAGGCTGTCGGACGTGCTGCGCATCGTGTCGGGTGAGAAAGAGATTCACAGCATAATATTGCAGTTCGACATAATACGGTTCATGACCATGATGTGGGGCCAGGGCACGGAGGAGAAGCTGAAGGCCATTACGGAGGACTTTTTAGCCGGACTCAGATTTGCGCGCGATAAGGCCGGAAAGCTGGTGATGCTGACAATAGCCCTGGACCCTTATACCGATAACGAGATGGAACGCCGTTTGTCTCTGCTGGTCAGAGATACGTGCGATGAGGCGGGATTTGCCGTGGCGGGTTCGCTTGCCGAGGCTATCAGAACGGTCTCCTACATGTACAGGTATGCTGCCGTTAAAAAATAGATAATTGAGAGAGGGCTGAGGTATGGTGGAAACAACCGGCTTTGCGGTGGTACTGGTTACGGCGTCCGGCGCGGACGAAGGAAGCAGGATAACGTCTCTCATTCTGGAAAAGCGCCTGGCAGCCTGCGTCAACATCGTTCCCAAAGTGTCTTCGCTGTTCTGGTGGCAGGGCAAGATAGATGCCGCCGATGAAGTGCTGCTGATTATCAAGACCAGGGCGTCCCGGGTGAAGGACATAGTTGATGCCGTGAAAAGCGTCCACAGCTATACCGTGCCGGAGGTAATAGCTCTGCCCATCATAGCCGGCAACGAAGGCTATCTGGACTGGGTAGCCGGTGAAGTCAGGGAATAGGCAACGGTTTGACCTCCTGTAATATAATAATGGCCTGATAGGGAGAATGAATTTGTTTAAAGCACCGCGGGGCACGGCCGATACTCTGCCGGATGAGCAACCCTACTGGCGCTATATCGAAGAGAAGGCGTTGGAGACCTGCCGCCTGTACGGATACAGCCGCATAAGCACGCCGGCTTTCGAGGAAGCAGGCCTCTTTTTGCGCAGCGTGGGCGAGGGGACGGATATCGTTAATAAAGAGATGTACATCTTCAAGGACCGCAGCGACAATGAGATGGCGCTCAGGCCGGAGGGGACCGCGCCCGTTTGCCGGGCTTACCTGGAACATGGCATGGATAATCTTCCGCAGCCTGTAAAACTGTTCTATTTCGCAGATATCTTCCGCTACGAGAGGCCGCAGGCGGGACGTTACCGGCAGCACCACCAGTTCGGCTGCGAGGCCATTGGGGAGCAATCCCCCGTACTGGACGCAGAAGTAATTCATATGGCCCTCAGCTTCTTCGGCTCCCTGGGGCTGACGGATTTCTCCCTGCAGTTGAACAGTATCGGCTGCAAGAAATGCCGCCCGGGCCATTTGCAGAAGTTGAAGGAATACTACGAGCCGCTGAAGGGTCAGCTGTGCGACGATTGCCGGGTCAGGCTCGAGAAGAACCTGCTGAGGCTGCTGGACTGCAAGAAGCCATCCTGCCAGTCTGCGGCCGATCTGGCCCCCAAAAGCGCCGATTATCTTTGTCCCGAATGCGGCCAGCACTTCGGCTCTTTAAAGGAGTATCTGGCGGCGCTGAATATCGGGTTTGTCTTAAACCACAGGCTTGTAAGGGGACTGGATTACTATACTAAAACGGTATTTGAGATCCAGCCTGCCGACGGGGGATCGCAGAGTGCGCTGGGAGGCGGCGGACGCTATGACGACCTGATCGCCATGATAGGCGGGAAGCCCGTGCCGGGCATAGGTTTTGCCGTCGGGCTGGAGCGCATAGTACTGAACTTGAAGACGCAGAATATAGGTGTTCCCCCTGCAGCCAGGCCGGCCGTCTATATCGCCTGTATGGGAGACGACACCCGGGTGGAGGCGGTGAAGCTGGCGGCAGCCCTGCGCAGCGAATCCATTCCGCTGTTAATCTCCTCGGGAGAGCGAAGCCTCAAGTCCCAGCTCAGAAATGCCAACAATGCCGGCGTCAGGTATGCGGCTATCATCGGCGGAGATGAGATGAAGGCCGGCACCGCGATGGTGCGCAACATGGAAACGGGCGAACAGCAGGAGATGCGGCCGGACGAACTCATCGCTATTCTGAAAAACGCCAAATAAAAACAGGAGAATACCGGAATGGATACTTTCGAGGCCATTTTCAGCAGGCGCAGCGTGCGCCAGTACAAGGATACGCCGGTTGCCGACGACGTTCTCAACAGGGTGCTGGAAGCCGCGCGCTGGGCGCCCTCCTGGGCTAATTCACAGTGTACGCGCTACGTGGTCGTGAAGGATGCCGACACCAAAATGCGGCTGGCAGAATGTCTTAACAGGGGCAACCCTGCCGCGGAGGCTATCAGGCGCGCTCCCGTTGTCATCGTTGCCTGCGCGGTGCTGGGAGTATCCGGCTTCTATAAAAGCGCGCCTTCCACGGACAGGGGTGAATGGTCCATGTTCGATGTCGGCATTGCCATGCAAAACCTTTCGCTGGCGGCCTGTGCCCTGGGCCTGGGAACCGTACATGTCGGATTTATACCGGATTCAAAAAAGGTAGATGCCGTACTGGAGCTGCCGCAGGGCGTGGTATCGGTGGAGATGACGCCGCTGGGCTATCCGGCGAGCGAAACCAAGGGTCCGCCGCGCAAGGAGATGTCGGAGCTAGTATTTTACGAAAAGTACGGCAGGCATTAGAATTTAGGCAGCGTACCTCGCAGGATAATCACCGCCCGCTGCGGCTGAGGCAGCCGGAACAGCTTCACCGTGCGGGCCTGTAATTTTATAAAGGAGGGAGATATGGCCAGGACGATCGCAGAGATCAATGAAAAAATCAAAAAAGGCCGGGCGGTCGTGGTCACTGCTGAAGAAGTGATCGGCATCGCCCGCAAGAAAGGAGTCGCAACCGCAGCCAGAGAGATCGATGTTGTGACCACCGGGACTTTCGGCCCGATGTGCTCTTCCAGCGCATATATGAACCTCGGCCATACCAAACCCAGGATAAAAGTGGGCGGGGGCAGGGTTTACCTCAATGATGTGCCGGCCTACACGGGCGTAGCGGCCGTTGATATCATACTGGGCGCGACAGCCATGCCGGATGACGATCCGAAGAACAGGATTTATCCGGGTGAGTTCAACTACGGCGGCGGACACGTAATCGAGGAGCTTGTTGCAGGAAAAGATATCAGGATGGTGGCCAGCGCCTACGGCACGGACTGCTATCCGCGCAAGAAGCTGGAGACATTGATAAACATCAATAGCATCAATGAGGCTATCCTGTTTAACATGCGCAACGCTTACCAAAACTACAATGTGGCTGTGAATCTCGGCAGCCGCATGATCTACACGTATATGGGTGTTCTCAAGCCCAGGCTGGGCAATGCCAATTTCTGCTCCGCGGGCCAGCTGGCCCCATTGTTGAACGACCCCCTGTACAAGACGATCGGTATAGGCACACGTATTTTCCTGGGCGGCGGCACCGGTTACGTTGCCTGGCATGGAACGCAGCACAATCCGTCCGCGCCCCGCACCGAAAAGGGAGTACCCACGCGCGGCGCCGGCACCCTGGCGGTCATCGGCGACCTCAAGCAAATGAGTCCCAAATGGCTGGTGGGCACCAGTTTCCTCGGCTATGGCGCAACATTAACCGTGGGCATAGGTGTCCCCATACCCATTTTGAACGAGGAGATACTGCGGTATACTCTGGTGACCGACGCGGATATCCTCGCGCCGGTTGTGGACTATTCGGATGCCTACCCCAACAGAAAGCCGGATGTGCTGGCCGAGGTCAGCTATGCCGAGCTGAAATCAGGGAAGATCAACGTCGGCGGCAAAGAAATACCGACAGCCTCGCTGTCGAGCTATCCGGGAGCAATGGAGATAGCATCTACACTCAAGCAATGGATCAGTAAAGGCCGATTCCTGCTGAGTGAGCCGGTTGCGCCCTTGCCTGGAGTGGAATCCGGCGTTAAGCTCAAAGCTCTCGAAGAAAGGCCGTTGCCCTGAAGGAGGCAAAGATTATGAAGGTAGCCAAGAAAATCGTATTACATTTTCCGCAGCAGACCATCGACAAGCCCATTGTCAGCGGCCTCATCAGGGAGTTCGGTCTCGATTTCAATATCCTCAAGGCCTCTATTTCTCCGGGTGAGGAAGGCCTGATGATCATGGAGCTGACGGGCGAGCAGAAAGACTATAACCGTGGCATCAAATACCTGCGTGAGGCGGGGCTTGAGATACAGTACCTCAGCCAGGACGTGTGGCGCAACGACGAAAGGTGCACCCACTGCGGAGCATGCATAGCCATGTGCCCCACCAGGGCATTCAGGCTCGAGGAGAAGACGCGAAAAGTACTCTTCGATAACTCGAAATGCATAGTATGTGAGCTCTGCGTAAGGGCCTGCCCGCCCAGGGCCATGGAGCTTAAATTCTGAGCGGGAGGGGTTGAAAACCCGCCCCTACGGTTTCATTGTAGGGGCGTACTTTCAGGTGCGCCCGGGGATTGTATGTACGAGCAGCGCACCTACCGCCACGATATAAAGGACCGGGACCTTGTCTCCTTCCAGGCCACGGTAAAGGAAACGGACCTTTACATACGCGCCTCCAGGGACCTCAGCGCTGAAGCCGTGACTGCTATCAATGAGGTGAGGGGCCCGCTGGAGAGGTATATCAGGGAACATCCCATTTTCCTGCATAGCCTGGAGCCCCTACCCGTCGACAGACATGCGCCGGAGGTTGTGCAGAGAATGCAACAGGCCGCACGGCCGGCGAAAGTCGGACCTATGGCAGCCGTGGCCGGCGCCGTCGCGCAGATGG
>CAZDXZ010000078.1:0-1835 GCA_964509615.1 uncultured Dehalococcoidales bacterium | reverse complement strand
CGGCCGGCGAAAGTCGGACCTATGGCAGCCGTGGCCGGCGCCGTCGCGCAGATGGTAGGGGAAAAGCTATTGCATTCATCACCCGAAATAATCGTGGAGAATGGCGGCGATATCTATCTTAAGGTCAGCAGAAAGAGGGTGGTGGCCATTTATGCCGGCGAGTCGGCGTTTTCCGGCAAGCTGGCTATCGAAGTTGCGCCTGACCGAACGCCGCTGGGGATTTGCACATCGTCAGGTAAAGTCGGGCCGTCGCTCAGCCTGGGTATAGCTGATGCGGCAGTTGTCGTTGCGCCGTCTGCGGCGCTGGCCGATGCCGCGGCAACGGCGGTGGGCAACGCGGTGAAAAGCGAAGATGACGTGGATGCCGCACTCGAGATTGGCCGCAGGATCAAAGGGGTCAGCGGAATCGTGGTGATAGCAGGCAGCAACCTGGGCGTGTGGGGCGATATACGCCTGTTGAATATGTGACCGGCCGGTCTAACCAGTGCAGCAGTGCACATTGATAGTGATGGTGAAGGAGCTGGTACCTCCCTTGCTGTCGGAGACCTCGCAGTTGATGGTGTATGTGCCGGGATCCCCGGCAACCAGCCACTGGATATTAGGGCCGTTGCCGCTGATTTTCCCACCGGTAGCCCTCCAGATATAGGTCAGCTCGTCTTTATCCTGGTCTTCCGCAACGCACTCCACGAGCGCTGTCTCATACTTGCGGATGACCAGCTCGGGGGTCTTTTTTAACTCCTCGGCAGAGGCATTTGCTTTAACTGTGACCGGCATGTGGTTGGGCCGGGTGAACTTTATGGCGATGATCGACGGCGGATTGTTGGGCTTTTCCGGCACGCTGACGGTGGTGTCATGGGAGGTGGCGCCGCCCTTTCCATCGCTGACCACGACAGTGATCAGGTAGCTGCCGGGGCTCGCGGGAGCCGTCCATGTCGCGGAGGAGCCGATGCTGTCGACCGTTCCTCCGCTGGTGGTCCAGCGGTATGTGAGATGATCTCCGTCGGGATCGCTGGCCGTGCAGAGAACATTTAATGTGCCCAGGGGCTGGACGATCGCAGCGTCGGCGTGCAGGGCGGTGATGACGGGCGGATTGTTGACCGGTTCAGGAGGCGCCTGGACAGGCTGTGAAGCCGGTTGCCCGCCGCATCCGGACAGGGCAGCGACAAGGATTAAGCCGAGCGCGCACACTTTCGCGCGGCGAAAATGCAGGTCTGAGAACATAGTAAGAGCACCTCCTGTATCAAGGGGAAAGGACGGGGGTTATGACTTGTCCCTGGATAAAAGTTTATTGATCCATACCTGATGAGAGAAGAACGATCCCGGGTGCACGATGATAATAATGATTGCCAGGATGAAGAGGGCCACGTCGTAGTACATCGACTGAATGGGGGTCAATCCCCCCAGCCAAACCTCCCAGATGCCGAAGCACTCGCACTGCGGGTACTTTTCGAGACCCTGGGAAATCATATACGAGTTATTGGCCATGAAGCCCAGTGTTAGCGGCAATACCAGAATGGCCATTAAGCGAGGCCAGATACCTATGACCAGCAGAAGGCCGAGCAGGACTTCACCGGCAGGCAGGATCCAGGGTATAAAAGTAAGGCCGATGAAGCGGGCGAACTCCGGCGTCATCAGGAAGTCCGGGATAATCCTGTCGAGGAATTCCGTCTGCCCGGGGATCTGGCCGAGATTGGCGAGCTTGCCGCCGCCTGCAAATATGAGCGTTAATCCGACGAGCAGGCAGGCAATAATGCTGATGACGCTGCGCACCAGGGGTTGTTTATCATATTCGTAGTCCAATGGTATGTTACCATCCTTATTTCAAAGATAGGCCT
>CAZDXZ010000077.1:0-7050 GCA_964509615.1 uncultured Dehalococcoidales bacterium | reverse complement strand
ATATCTGGCTATGTTACCAGTGGTGCTGTTATAATTTTCGCGGCAAATATCTACTGTATTAATAAAGGGAGGCGGTCATGAATATCCTGTTAATCATCGGCATCATCCTGCTGGTACTGTGGCTGCTGGGTTTCATCGCCGTGCCGAGCCTCGGCTGGCTGATCAACCTGGCCCTGATCATCGGCGTTATCCTGATCATCATCTGGCTGCTCAAGAAGGTATTCAAGTTATTCTAACCGGGCGGTGGCTTCTCATCCCGGAGGCGGCGCCCGGCAGATTTCCGCTTTAACTCTATGGTATAGCCCGTCTGTATGGCGTCGAATCCGTACTTATCGCGTACCCTGTCGATGGCGCGGTCCAGTTTCTCCAGCCTTTTTGTCTCGCCGTCGAACAGGCTAAGTTGCAGCTCCGGGCCGGTCAGATTGGATACTTCCAGCCCGATCAGCCTGACCGGCCGGAATTTTTTCCCCAGGGTCGATTCCAGCAATTTCAATGCTTCCCTGAATATTTCATCGTCCAGATTGGTGGCCAGCCTCGAAGTCAGGCCCCGGCTGACCGTCTCGAAATCCGCATATCTCAGTTTGAGAGTAACGGTCCTGGCCATCCTGTCCATGTCCCTCAATTCGGCGCCCAGCTTCTCGGCGAAATAGCGGAGCGTGGCCCTGAGCGTGGCCATATCAACGGTATCCTGCTCGAAGGTGGTCTCACGGCTGACGGACCTGGCCTCGCCGCGTTCTTCAACGGTGCTGCCGTCGAGGCCGCGGGCATGTTGCTGGAGCCACACCATGCCGTCGCCAAACCGTGTTTTAAACAGACCGTCCGGCATATCCGCCAGCTGTCCGATGGTCTTAATACCCATCAGTCTCAGCACCTTGCCCGTCTTATCTCCCACGCCGGGCAGCTTCTCCACCGGCATGGGCGCCAGAAAGCCTCTCTCCTGTCCGGGCGGCACCTCGACCAGCCCGTCCGGTTTTCCTGCATCGGAGGCAACCTTGGCCACGACTTTGCACGGGGCTATACCTACCGAGGCCACCAGTCCCGTCTCCTTTCTTATCTGCTCCTTGATCCTGGAGGCAAGCGCCCGCCAGGAGCCGAAGTTCTGACAGCCGGTCACGTCTAAATAAGCTTCATCCAGCCCGCCGGACTCAAGAGACGGGCTGTAATCACCCAATATATGCTTAAATTTTCGCGAGAACTCGGAGTATCTGTGGTAGTTGCCCACCAGGAAAACCGCCTGCGGACAGAGCCGTCTGGCCCTGGACAGAGGCATGGCAGCATGTATCCCAAACTTGCGTGCCTCATACGACGCCGAGGCGACCACGCCCCTGCCCTCCGGTCTGCCACCCACTACCACGGGTTTTCCCCGCAGGGCCGGTTTAAGCACCTGCTCTACGGTGACGAAGAAGGCATCGAGATCGATATGGAAAATGGTGCGCAAGGTTCCTTGTCCGGCATCACCCATGTGGGGCATCCTCCGCGTATATGTCTAAACGCCACGGAATTTGTTGATGCTGTCGCGAAGCTCACGTGCAGCTTTACGGGCCGCCCGCGCGAAGCTGGGTCCGGCGGAAGCATAGATAACCTGGCGTGCCGCCATTATAATAGCCTTTTCCCCGGCGGCGTTCACGCCGTACCTGACGGAAAGCTCCAGGTCGCCGCCCTGCGCCCCTATGCCGGGAATCAGCAAAGGCATATCCGGGCACAGCTTCCTTATCTCCTTCAATTCGTCAGGATAGGTGGCGCCCACCACCAATCCCACATTTCCACCCCTGTTCCAGTCTCCTGCGCGCAATGCAACCGACTGATAGAACTTCATGCCGAAATTGTCCACCAGGTCCTGGAAGTCAGAGGCGCTGCTGTTGGAGGTACGGCAGAGGATAAATACACCCTTGTTCCGGTAATCCAGAAACGGCTTTATCGAATCGTAGCCCAGGTAAGGATTGACCGTTGCCGCATCAAATTTATAGTAATCAAAAAGCGCCCTGGCGTAGGCTGCAGCGGTGTTGCCTATATCCCCCCTCTTGGCATCGCCGATAACCGGGATATCGCGAGGAATATAGTCCACGGTTTTCCTGAGGGCCTGCAGCCCGCGTATGCCCATTGCCTCGTAGAAGGCCAGGTTGGGCTTATAGCAGCAGACCAGGTCGGAAGTCTCCTCTATGATGGCCTTGTTGAACTCGAAAACGTCCTTGACAGGCAGCCTGGCAGGATCAGGGTCCAGTCCCACACACAGCAGGCTGCAGTTGCGCCGCGAGGCATTTAACAGACGGCTGACAAATTCCACGGCTTAATTATATAATAATTATCTGATGATTAGCCTGGCATGGATAGTTGCAGGGCTGGTGCTCGGCTCCCTTCCCTTCTCTGTCTGGATCGGCAAAATATTCCTGCGCAAGGATATCAGGGAGTACGGCGACGGCGCGCCCGGGGCCACCAACGTAGCCCGGGCGGGCAGCAAGTCTCTTTATGTTATAGCAGCCCTGCTGGACGCCTTCAAAGGCACCGTGCCTGTATGGCTGGCGCAGCTCCTGTCCGGCATTTCCGGCTGGGAGCTGGCTGCCGTTGCAGTGGCGCCGGTGATAGCGCATGCCTTCTCACCTTTCCTTAGATTCAGGGGCGGCATGGGTGTTGCCACCACCTTCGGCGTCTGGCTTGGGCTGACAGGCTGGCTGGGACCTGTGATTATGGCGCTCTGCATCGGGTTCATGTTTATTATTCAAAAGAATTGGGTCTGGGCCACCGTGGTCGGGATGCTCATTTTCCTTATTTTGCTGCTATTTATCCCTGACCCTTTCATCAATGCAAACAGAGTGCCTCTTATCTGCGCAGGCATGGTGCAAACCACCATTCTCGCCATCAGGCGCTACTCCTATTTTAAAAGCTGGCCGGAGCCGCAGGCCTGGCTGGGCAAGGTATTGGGGAAACGATGATTGCCGGCGATCCGCTGCTGCTACCCAATTTGCTTATCGTGCTGTGCCTGCTGATCATGCTCACTATAGCAGGCATAAACATGCGCACGCTGCGCAATCTGAAGGATTATAAAAACCTCAAAATTGAGCGGCGTATCTCAGTTTTGATTCCCGCCAGGAACGAGGAGGAAAACATCGGCGCCTGCGTCAGGTCGTTGCTGGGGCAGGATTACCCAAATTTCCAGGTCATAGTACTGAATGACGGCTCCACGGATCACACCGGAAAGATACTTGCGGAGCTCGCAAAGGCGGATAACCGCCTCAAGATTATCAGCGGTCAACCGCTGCCGTCCGAATGGCTGGGCAAGCACTGGGCCTGCCATCAGCTTTACCGCGAGGCGGACGGCGAATTGCTGTTGTTCACGGATGCGGACACGGTCCATGCGCCCGACACACTCAGATGTGCGATGGCGTCCCTCCAGGCCGAAAAAGCGGATATGCTGTCCATCATACCCAGGCACAAGCTGGGCAGCCTGGCCGAGAAGCTGATCATGCCGATCTTTGCTCTGGGCGTTTTCGCCAGCAGGCCCTTGCCCACCCGTCTCAGACCCCGCGGCGTCAACGTTTTATCCTGCAGCGGCAAGCTGATGCTTTTCCGGCGCAGCTCCTACGAGGCCATCGGCGGATTTGAAGCCATCAGGCAGACGGTGCTGGACGACCTGCAGCTCGCGGAAAAGGTAATCGCCTCAGGCTTGCGCTACCGCCTTTTCGACGGCACGGATAATGTATCCTGCCGCATGTACCACAACTGGACGGAGCTGCACGAAGGCCTGTCAAAAAACACTTTCCCGGCCTGCGGATACAACGTGCCCCTTTCCATCATCACCTGGCTTTGGATCAATTTCGTCTTCTGGGCGCCCATCATAGAGCTGGGTGTTCACAAGTTGCCGAACTACCCTCCTATACTGTCGCTGGGGCTGGCGGCCATCAGCATCATTGCCTCCCTTTTACTGTTTTCCGGTTATTACCTGCGCTTCAAATTACCCATATATACCGTTCCCCTTTATCCCGTCAGCGTATCGCTAATTACAGCGATTCTGTTTTCATCCATGTACCTGACACTCTCCGGCAGGGCCACCTGGAAGGACCGCAAGCTGCCTAAAAGCAAGATCCCCTGATTGATACCCGCTCAAAAATACAGAAGTCTGAGACTATGAAGTAGGACAGAATGTCCCAAACGCTTTTTTTCGAAATCCTGTTCTACGTACAATCGGCTATTGTGTTGAGCCTGGTGGTGCTGCTGGCCGTGTCCCTTTTCAACATGCGGTATCTGCGGCACCTTTACAGCTATCCGGCGCCCCCATCGTGGCCGCGATGCTCAGTGCTGGTCCCGGCCCGCAACGAGGAGGCCAATGTCGGCAGGTGCGCCGGCAGCCTGCTGGCACAGGACTACCCCGACTTCCAGGTGATAGTGCTGGACGACAACTCCGCCGACCGCACCTGGGAGATATTGCAGGAGCTCGCAGCCAGGGATGCAAGGCTTATTCTGATAAAGGGCAAGCCGCTGCCCGATGACTGGCTGGGCAAACACTGGGCCTGCTCGCAGCTTGCCGAGGCAGCAGACGGCGAACTGCTGGTTTTTGTCGATGCGGACACTTACCATGAGACGGGCATGCTGCGCGGCGCGGCTTCCGCCATGATAGCCGAGAATACATGCCTGATTTCGGCATTGCCGCAACAGGCCGTTGCCTCCTGGTCCGAGCTGCTGAGCATACCGGCCTTCTACCTGGGTATGCTGTGTGGGGTGCCCCTTGAGCTAACACGCCTTCAGCGTAATCCGCTGCTCTTTGCCATACTGGGGCAGTTCCTGGTCTTCCGCAGAGATGCATATGATGCGGCAGGAGGCTACGCGGCGGTCAGACACAATGTGGTCGACGATATCGCCATCGGCAGGCGTGTGCACGCCATGGGCCTCAAGTACAAGCTGCTGGACGGGGGCGGCCTGGTCTCCTGCAGGATGTACCGGAATTTCGACCAGACCTGGAAGGGCCTTACCAAGAGCACCTTCGCCACCTTCAATTTCGATCCCTATTTCATCACGCTGATGTACATACTGGTGCTGATCTTCTACGTCAGCCCGCCGATCGTGCTGGGAATAGGACTGGCGCAGCCGCAAATCCCGCTGGAGATAACGGCCATGGCCGGCATTGCCGTATTACTCAACATCGTATTATGGACAATCAGCAATGTACGCTTCCACTTTCCCCTCTACGTCGTATTAATCTATCCCTTCAGCGCCATTTTCATGACGGTGGTAGCCTTCTCTTCCATGATCCTGACCATGCAGGGCAAGGCGCTGTGGAAGGGCCGCAGCATGCCCAAGTTCGTAAAGCCCTGAAACGGCAATCCCGGAAACAGACTTCCTGACTGTCTTCTCCTGCAATGTTATAATTCAGTCTGCGATGGACTACGCCGCCGCCGTTTCATATCTGGCGGGACTCACCGATTACGAGGTATCCCCGGCTACAGCCTATAATGCCGCCAATTTCGACCTGCGCAGGGTCGAGACGCTGCTGGGAAGGCTGGGCCGGCCCCAGCGGGGAAGGAGGACGATACACATAGCGGGGACCAAGGGCAAGGGAAGCACGGCAGCCATGCTCTCCTCTATCCTGGTTTCAGCCGGCTACCGCACCGGCCTTTTCACATCGCCGCACCTGTACTCGTGGCAGGAGAGGATCGCCGTCGACGGCCGCCCCATAACAAAAAGTAATTTCGCCCGTCTGACGGGCGCCGTCCGCAAGCATGTGCAGGCGATCAACAGCCGGGCGCGCTTCGGTAAAATCACCACCTTCGAAGCGCTGACCGCCGTGGCCTTCCTCTATTTCAGGGACAGGGGCGCGGATTTCCAGGTGCTGGAAACGGGAATGGGTGGAAGGCTGGATGCCACCAACGTCGCCCGGCCCGAAGTGTGCATACTGACCTCCATCAGCTTCGACCATACAGGGGTGCTGGGCAATACACTCTCCAAAATCGCCGCCGAAAAAGCGGGTATCATCAAGCCCGGCTGCACGGTGATCAGCGCGCCCCAGAAAGCGGAGGCACTGGCAGTTATCAAACGCGCCTGCAGGTTGTCCGGCGTCGAACTTGTCCTGGCGGGCAAGGACATAACCTGGAAGCGCCTGGGCGGGAACCTGAGGCGGCAGTCCTTTACCGTGCGCAGCAGGAACGGCAGTTATAATCTGCGGACACCGCTGCTGGGCGATTATCAGATGGAAAACGCCGGCCTGGCCGTAGCAGCCGCGGAGGCGCTGCGGCTGCGGGGAGCAAATCTCTCACCGCAGCATATCGCTGCGGGGCTTAAAAAGGTTAGATGGCCGGCGCGGCTCCAGATACTTGGTAGAGCACCTCTGCTGGTGATAGACGGGGCGCACAATGCCCACTCGATGAACGTCCTGCTCGCATCGGTTAAAAAATATTTGACCTTTAACAGGCTGATTGTCATATTTGGCTCGTCCGGCGACAAGGACATCGAGGGTATGGCCGGAGAATTAGCGGAGGCGGCATGGAAGGTAATCGTCACCAGCTCGGGCCATCCCAGGGCGGCTGCCGACCGGCGGCTGGCTGGCATTTTCCGGTCGCAGGGTGTGACGGCCGATATCAGACACAATGCTGCGGAAGCGCTCTCGGCTGCGCTGTCCGCCTCCGCGGAGGACGACCTCATACTGGCGACCGGGTCATTGTTCCTGGCGGCAGATATCGGGAAAGCTTTCAGGGAAGGTAATTTTAGATAGATTAACCCTGCACCGTATAACGGCGCCCGGGAAAAGCTGGCTGATTAAGCCTTCTGAGAGGTATCGGCTGCTATGGGGAGCATCCTGTCGAGCAGACGCTGCAACGTCATGATATGTACGCACTGGCCCCACTGGGAGAAGAAATGACAGTTGCAGAACCATTTACCATCACAGAATGACAGGGTGTGGCTGTCATTTTCGCCGCGGAAATCGGCTGAGAAATTGTGGATGGTTACTCGCTCGGGCTCCTCTGCATAGCGCTTGGCCTTTTCGATCTTGCCGGCGAGACTGGGTTGCATCGGTTACCTCCGCCAAAAGTATATAACGGCTCGTACTAAAAGTCTATCGGG
>CAZDXZ010000076.1:0-7195 GCA_964509615.1 uncultured Dehalococcoidales bacterium | reverse complement strand
GGCCCCGTCCCCATCATCGAGCTGTTTCCCGATCCTGAAGTCATGTCGGAGGTCACCGGCATAGATTATCCGGCCGCCAGGGCGGTGGAGATATTCACCAACTCCGGACAATTAATCGACGATCAGGAAGCTCTGGAGATGGGCATACGTCTGATAGATCTCAATGTAGCTTTCAGCAAGATGGTCGGCTACGACTATGTGACTATGATCCCGGTAATTCCCCTGACGAAAGCACGCAGGGAGTTGGCCGATGATGACGACAGGCGCAGGCAGAAGCGTGCCTGGAAAGAAGAGGGAAAGGGCATTATCACCACACGTGAGGAATATGAAGATTACGTGTGGCCGACGGCTGACGAGATAAGCATGCTCGCGCTCGATTATGCAACGGGTTGCATACCCGGCGGCATGAAAATCATGGTTATGTACAATGGCATATACGAAGACCTGTCCGAGCTGATGGGTACCGAGCAGATGGCCGTCAAGAGCGTGGAGGAACCGGAGCTGGTGGACGATATTCTGGAGCAGCTAACCCGCGTTGCCGAGTATGCCATCGAGAAGTCTGTCAAACATGAAGGTACCGGCGCCATCTTTTACTCGGATGACCTGGGCTTCAAAGGGGGCACAATCCTTTCTCCTCGTTTTCTGAGGAAGCATTATATCCCCCGGCTGAAACGCATTATCGATGTAGCGCACAGGTACGGAAAACTGGTTCTACTGCACAGCTGCGGACAGGTTATGGCCATCATGGAAGACCTGATCGCAGCCGGAATCGACGGCAGACACAGCTTCGAGGACGCCATCCTGCCGGTGGAGCAATGGTACGATAAATTCCACGATCGGGTGGCCATACTGGGCGGAGTGGACATGGATTTGCTGGCGAGGGGTTCGGAAGAAGGAGTAAAAACTCGCACACGGCAAATACTGGAGCACTGCGCGCCCGGGGGCGGTTACTGCATGGGCACAGGCAATTCCGTCGCCAACTACCTCAATATCGAGAACTACTATGCAATGCTGGATGAGACACGCAAATGGAATGCAGAGCACGGTTATTAAACAGGCTATAGACTGTAAGGAGGCATGAGGTAATATGCATGCGGCAACAAATGAGTGGTGGAAGACCGCGGTCATCTACCAGATATATTCCCGTTCGTTTTTTGACAGCAACGGCGACGGCTTCGGCGATCTGCAGGGCATCACCGGCAAGCTGGATTATCTGGTGGATCTGGGCGTAGACGCGATCTGGCTCACGCCAATCTATCCCTCTCCTGATGACGACTACGGATACGATACCAGCGACCACTGCGCCATTGACCCGCGCTACGGTACCATGGATGACTTCGATCGTTTGCTGAAGGAGGCACACGCTCGAAGCATAAAAGTAATTATGGATATCGTACTGGCATATACTTCCGATCAGCATCCCTGGTTTATCGAGTCACGCAAGTCGCGCGATAATCCGTATCACGATTACTACCTGTGGCATGATCCGGCTTCGGGAGGAAGAGTGCCCAACAACTGGCTCTCAATGTTCGGCGGCAAGGCCTGGGAGTATGTGCCCGAGCTCGGCCAGTATTATTATCACTATTTTTATAAGCAGCAGCCGGATCCCAACTGGCGGCATCCCGAGGTGCGCAGGGCTCAGCTCGAGGTCTTCAAGTTCTGGCTGAAACGCGGTGTCGACGGCTTCCGTCTCGATGTTTTCAACCTGTATTTCAAGGACGATCAATTCCGCAGCAATTCGCCCGTAACCCGGGAAAACAGGTTTCCGGGGCTGGAAGGGGTGCGGCCCTTCGCCTGGCAGGATCATATCTATGAGTGCGACCGTCCCGAAATGATACCGGTGCTCAAAGAAATACGCGATATCCTGTATGAGTATCCCGGAAGCTATGCCGTTGGCGAAACGCTGATGCCGACGGCTAAAAAGGCGGCAGGCTACTGCGGCCCTGACAGGCTTCACCAGGCGTTCAACTTCAATCTGCTGGAATGTCCCTGGAGTGCCCGGCATTTCCTTCAGGCTGCCCTGGATTTTGAATCTGCGCTTAAAGACAACTGGCCGAATAACGTGCTTGGCAATCATGACAGGAAGCGTATTGCCGAACGGTATGCCCGGAGAGGGGATGATGCGCGCCTGAAGGTTGCCGCGGCTATGCTCCTCACGCTGCGTGGAACTGCTTTTGTCTACTACGGTGATGAAATAGGCATGCGGGATGTCCATCTCAAGCGCAGCGAGCTGCTGGACCCCCTGGGCAAGCACTACTGGCCTGCGAATGTAGGCAGAGACGGCTGCCGTTCTCCCATGCAGTGGGACAGTTCTTCCAATTCGGGTTTCAGCGGTTCCAGGCCGTGGTTGAAGGTTAATAGCGATTATCCCATTCGCAATGTGGTTGCCCAGGAAAAGGACGGGAATTCGCTGCTGAATTTCTACAGGATGCTGATACGTTGCCGCAAGCAACACCAGGCGCTGCTGGAGGGGGATTTCGTGCCGTTGACAATGCAACCTAAAAACGTCCTGGCCTACCTGCGCCGTAACCGGGATGAGACAATCATGGTGATACTTAACTTCAGCGGCAAGACCGAAAAATGGCAGATCGAAGCCGATTCAGGCGGTTCCAAATGGGAAATCCTGGTTTCCACACATGGGCGGACGAGCATTGTAGAGCTGCATAAAACGTTAGTTCTGAGTGGCAACGAAGCATTAGTGCTGCTGAAGGCCGGCTGACACCCGTGCAACACTGCTTGATATGACTGCACCACATATGTCGGCAGCGTCAGGCAAAAGCGGCCCTGCGAATCGCATGCATTTCCAGACATGAAAATCGAATCGTACAATCGCAATATAGTTTTGACATCTATATAAGGTTAAGGTAAACTTTCCGATTGGTTAAATTCTTTAGCCAAATATCGTATTTAGGGGTGATTTGATACCATGAACATGATCGTCTGCTGTAAACAGGTACTCGATCCCGAAGCAGCGCCAGCCACCTTCAAACTGGATGCTGCCAACAACAGGATGGTCCAGCCGCCTGAGGTCAAACCGGTTGTTAACCCGTATGACGAGCAGGCTGTCGAGGCCGCCCTGCGCATCAAGGACAAGGACAAGGCTGCCCACAAGGTGACCATCATATGCCTTGGCAACAACCTTGTGCGCGACGTGGTCAAAAAGCCGCTGTCCATGGGCGCCGATGAGCTGATACTGCTGGAAGACGCCGCATTCGAAGGCGGAGACAGCTTCTCAGTTGCCTCGGCACTGGCAGCTGCCATCAAGAAGGTTGGAGCTTTCGATCTGATCTTCTGCGGCAGGCAGGAATCCGAATGGGACGACGGGCAGGTCGGCTCAGGCCTGGCCGAGCTGTTGGGAATACCCAGTGTTACAGTAGCCAAGAAGGTTGATGTTCTCGACGGTGGCAAAGTGAAGGTTGAGCGCGTGGTCGCAGACGGCTTCCAGGTGCTGGAAGTCCAGGGCCCCGCTCTTATTACCGTCAGCAACGAGCTTGGTGAAGCGCGCTATGCCACGCTGAAAGGCATCATGGCCGCCAGCAAAAAACAGCCCGTTGTATGGAAGCCTGCGGATATCGGCGTGGATGCCGGCAAGGTCGGCGCCGCAGCCAGGAAATCCAAGATCGTCAAGCTGTTCCAGCCGGTTAAAGAGGGCAAATGCGATATCGTCAGCGCCGATTCACCGGCAGAGGCAGCGGCCCTGCTCGCCAACAAGCTGCGCGAAGCCAAGGTCATTTAAAGTTACTGACAGGATAATTAATAGGAGGATACAATGGCTGATAATAAAGGAATTCTGGTTGTCGGTGAAGCCGCTGAAGGTAAACTTCTCCCGATTACCGCTGAGATACTGGGCGCCGGCAGGAAACTCGCCGATGAGCTTAAAGAGCCCCTTGTATGCATAATTATAGGTGCAGGTCTGGGCGACACCGGCAAGGCAGCCGTGGCCGCCGGCGCGGACAAGGTCTTGCTGGCCGATGACGCGCAGCTTAAAGATTATGAGAACTCGACCTACATGCAGGTCATGGAGAAAGCCGTGGCTGAGCTGGCTCCCAAGGTCGTCATCATGGGACAGACCGCCAACGGTCGCGACCTGGCGCCCAGGCTGGCCTTCAAGCTCGGCGTGAGCGCAGTGATGGATTGCCTGGAGCTGGCCTTAGATGGCGGAAAGCTGCAGTGCACCCGCCCGGTCTACGGCGGCAACGCCAAGGCCATTTTCACTTCCGATGCTATCCCGCAGATAGCCACCCTCAGGGTTAAGGCCGGGACTCCTCTGGCCCCCGACGCCGGCCGCGCAGGCGAGGTTATCGCCTTCGCAGTTGCCCTGGACGCCTCCAAGATAAAGGCCAAGGTTCTTGAAACCATCAAAGAGGAAGTTGCCGGCATCAAGATCGAAGATGCTGCAGTCGTAGTGGCAGGCGGACGTGGACTGGGTGGACCTGAGCCCTTCACCAAGGAATTGGCGGACCTGGCCAAGATTCTCAAGGGAGCTGTCGGCGCATCCAGGCCCCCCTGCGACAATAAATGGGTGCCTGACTCCATCCAGGTCGGTCTCACAGGTAAGATCATTGCCCCCGAGCTTTACATTGCCATCGGTATATCGGGCTCGAGCCAGCATATGTCGGGCTGCGCGGGTTCCAAGTGTATCGTTGCCATCAATAAGGACCCCGAGGCCAATATTTTCAAGGAGGCGCGTTTCGGCGTGGTGGGCGACTGGAAAGTCGTGCTGCCGGCCTTTACAGCCAAGGTCAAAGAGCTGGTCTCATAAGACGGGCATTAAGCCAAACAGAAAGCCCCTGCGGTACAGTCCGCAGGGGCTTTTTATTTACCAGTTTAAAAGCTTATTCTTTCTGTGCTGCGCTCTTGTGTTGGGCGATGATCTTCTGGGCGACCAGGGCGGGCACCGGCTCATAATGACTGAACTCAACTGTGAAAGTGCCTCTGCCCTGCGTCATGGACCGCAGGTCGATGGCATACCTGAGGATCTCGGATTGCGGGGCCTGTGCCTGGATAATGTTGAGGCCATGGCTGGGGTTCATGCCGCTGACCCTGGCCCGCTTGGTGTTTAAATCACCGATGATGTCGCCCGTGAATGAGTCGGGCACCGTAACAGTGATATTCATAATCGGCTCGAGCAGGACGGGAGAACCGTCCAGCATGCCCTTCTTGAAAGCCTGGGCTGAGGCTATTTTAAATGCCATCTCCGAGGAGTCCACCGGGTGGAAGCTGCCGTCGTAGAGGGTGACTTTCATATCCACTGCCGGGAATCCGGCCAGCACGCCCTCGACGCGCGCCTCCTTAATGCCTTTTTCGACGGCCGGTATGTAGTTCCGGGGCACCGAGCCGCCCACTACCTTTGACTCGAATTCGAAACCACCGCTCGGCGGCAAGGGTTCCATCCTTATGAGGACATGTCCGTACTGGCCGTGTCCGCCTGTTTGCTTCTTATGCTTGTATTCCGCCTCGACAGGTTGTGTAATCGTCTCCTTATAGGGCACTTTGGGCACCTCCAGCAGCACTTCCACGGCGAATTTGCGCTGCAGCCTGCTGGCGGCGGTCTCCAGATGTGTATCGCCCATACCGCTGAGAAGCAGCTCACCGATATCTGCCTCGCGCTGCGTCTTGAGGCTGGGGTCCTCCTCGCAGATCCTGGCCAGGCCCGAGCTCATCTTGTCAAGGTCGGCCTTGGACTTGGGGTGAACGGCCTTGCTCAATATGGGCGCCGGGAAGCTGATGGGGGCGAGCTTGAAGGGGCGCTCTTTGATGCCAAGCGTGTCGCCCGACATGGTGTTGGCCAGCTTGACCACCTGGCCGATATCGCCGGTGCCGACCTGGTTGACGGTCTCCTGGGTTTTGCCGCGCGGCATGGAGACCTGCCCGATGCGCTCGACCGCGCCCTTATTTACATTCCACACTTGAGAGTTGCTTGACAGCACGCCGGAGTAGACGCGGAAGAAGCTGACCTTTCCCACATGCGGGTCCGTAGTCGTCTTGAACACGAGGGCCGCCAGCGGAGATTCAGCAGCGGGCTTGACCTCCTCCTCTTTGCCCGCAGCGTTTGTCGCCTTGAATGAGCCTGCCGCAATGGGAGAGGGCAGGTATTCGATAATGGCGTCCATCAGGCCGATAACGCCATTGTTGGCGAGGCCTGAGCCCACCAGCACCGGTATGACCGTGCCCTGCAGAGTGGAAGTCTTAAGACATTTATATATCTCATCGGTCGAGATCTCTCCTCCATCGAGATAGCGTGTCATGATCTCGTCGTCGGCCTCAACCACGGCCTCTATCAGCTTATCCCTGGCGGCATCCACCTCGGCTGCCATGGCCGCGGGCAGCTCTATCTCTTTGGCCGGGGCGCCGGCATAGGCTTTTTTGGCGATGATATCAATTACGCCTTTGAAGGCCTTCTGTGAACCAATGGGTATCTGGATGGGCAGGCACCTGGCGCTCAGTTTATTCTGGATCTGTTCCAGTGTGTCTGCGAAATTGGCGTTCTCGCGCTCCATCTTATTGATGAATATCAGGCGCGGCAGTTTGGATTCGGCAGCATAGCCCCATACCTGCTCGGTGCCAACCTCAACACCTGATGCCGCGCATACCAGGACTATGGCGGACTCACATACGCGCAGGGCTGACTTGACCTCGCCCACGAAGTCGGGGTAGCCCGGGGTGTCGATGACGTTGATCTTGTTGTTCTTCCAGGGGGCCGGCAGGATGCTGAGGTTGAGGCTGATCTTGTGTTTTATCTCGTCGGGGTCGTAGTCCGAAGCGGTAGTTCCGTCAGCAACACTGCCCATGCGGCTGATGGCGCCGGCGTCGAAGAGGATGGCCTCGGCCAGGGAGGTTTTCCCCGAGCCTGAATGGGAGAGGAGGGCAACGTTGCGGATTTTATCAGGGCCAGGCTGCTGCATATAAATACCTCGATTCTCGTTAAATTTTGAAAGGAATACCAGGGGGCATTTTAGCAGTGTATGAGTGTAAACGTCAAGGCTATTGACGATTGAGCAAAGCTGGCGCGCAGTGGGAAGGCCGCTGCTGAAGGCAAATCAGCATTGTTTGACATCCCTAAAATCGCATGCTAATATATGTGCTGTTTTCCAAAACGCACCTTAACAACTGGATAGTGGAAGGAAGGTTCTAAACTAATTAAGAGAGTTTGATCCTGGCTCAGGATAAACGTTTGCGGCGTGCCTGATGCATG
>CAZDXZ010000075.1:0-7437 GCA_964509615.1 uncultured Dehalococcoidales bacterium | reverse complement strand
CAACAGCTCCCCTCTGGTTGGTATAGGTGGATTGAAGCGTGGTCACCATGGTGGGACCCATCTTGGTCTCACGGCCCTCGATGCTTGCCACCATTATCTCGGCGATCAGGATATCGCCTGCGCCAATCGGCGCCCGGAAATCGTACTCAACGCCTCCATCCAGCAGCCCCATGGGGGCCCCGGCCTTCATCAGCTTTTCAAAGAGCTTGAACAGGTTGAAGCCTGCAGAGATAGGCCATCCCGTGAAACCCGGCGGCGCCATGACGCGTCCCCACTTGCTGTTGGCTGCCCACTCGACATCCGAATGCTGCGGGTTTTTATCGCCGACCGCCTGTGCAAACCTCTGAATGGCGCCCTCCTCGACCTTAAAAACGACCGGAGGCTCTTTTTGCCCGATCAGCTGTTTCAGACCATCTGTAACAGTAAACGCTGCCATTTAACAAAACCTCCCGAATATACCTTTTTATTTTCCTACTATGCAGACGCTGACAACATTCATTGAGGGGAAACCGCCCATATTGTGCGTCAGGCCGATCTTTGGATCCTTGAGCTGCCTCTTATCAGCCTTGCCCTGCAGCTGCTTGTACATCTCGTACATCATGCGCAGGCCGCTGGCGCCGATGGGATGCCCGAAGCACTTGAGACCGCCGTCAATCTGGATTGGCTGTGCGCCGTCACGGTTGAAACGTCCGGCATCGATATCTTCCTTGACCTTGCCCCTGGGGCTGAACTGCAGGTCTTCCATGGCGGTAGCCTCTGTAATCGAGAAGCAATCGTGAACCTCGGCCATGCTGACCTCTTCGCGCGGGTTCTTGATGCCGGCCTCTTTATAGGCCATGACGCCAGCGCGATACGCTGGCTCCACATGCGATCCGTCCCACTTGGTGTAATACATCTCTTCTCCCGAAGATACGGAGATCTGCAAGGATTTTACCAGTACCGGATCCTGCCTGAACTTCTTGGCCATATCCGCCCTGCAGACTATAGCGGCGGCAGAGCCGTCGCTCACGCCGCAACAGTCGAAGAGGCCCAGCGGCCAGGCGATAATGGGAGCATTTACGATCTGCTCAACGGTGACCTCTTTGCGCAGGTGGGCCTTGGGATTGAGGGCGCCGTTCACATGGCTCTTTGCGGAAACCTTGGCCAGCATCATCTTGCCGTCCTGCGGGCTGAGGTTGTACTGTGAGAAATACTTGGTTGCCATCATGGCGAAACCGCCCGGCGCGGTCATGTTGAACATGGTCAGGGGCGCTTTGTAGCCCAGGCCGCCGGCCAGCGGTAGCCCGCCGTAGCCGCAGTCCTTCAGCTTCTCCATACCCAGCGCCAGGCAGATATCATAGGCGCCCGAGGCGACCCCGTAGACCGCCCCACGCAGAGCTTCCGAGCCGGTGGCGCAGAAATTCTCCACCCTGGTGATTGGAATGAACGGGAGCTTAAGTGCTAAACCCAGCGCGGTCGCGCCGCGGCCCATGCTGATATCCGGCATGTGAATGCCCCACCAGGCTGCCTGTATTGCATTCTTCTCAATGCCTGCGTCTGCCAGGCATTCGGTAAAGGCTTCTACAATGAGGTCCTGGGGTCCGGCATCGAAGCGCTCACCGAACCTGGTGCAGCCCATACCTATTATGGCTACTTTATCTTTAATTCCTTGTGCCATCTAATTATCCTCCTTGTTTTCTACTTACTTATGCTAAGATGGGCATCGCTTTCCAGCCATAGTTAATGGCGGCGCGTTTTTCATCGGCATACTTGATCCTGAACACCATCTCCACCGGCATGCCGACTTTTATGGCGTTGGCGTCACAGTCAGTGAGGTCGACGCCGGCCCTGCCGCCACCATCGAAGTCCACAAATCCGTAAGAGGCGGGCGGATCGATGCTGGGCGCCAGGAAGTCACTGGTGTAGGTGAACAGCACTGCCTTCTTATCGGCGAAACGGTACTCCTCATTCTGGTCCACCGCGCCGCAAGCCGGGTTGGGGCAGATCCTCTGCGGCGGATAGCTCGGTGTGCCGCATTTCTTGCACTTGTACCCCACCATACCGTAGAGCTCCTTGTTATCCCTGGATACGATGGAGAACGAGGTGAACATGGCCTCCTCACCCCTTATACCGAGCTCAGACGGCATCTGCTTGCGGAAAGCCAGGTATTTCTCATAGCTGCCCAGTGCCACTTTGTTGGCCAGGTTCTTCTTGACCGCCTTCTTGTCCTTGATCTTGGAGATCTTATCGGTCACGGTCAGGTAGAAAGCGTCGCAACCCTGCCCGAAGCTGATCACCATGATCTTGTCTCCCGCCTTGGCATCCTCCAGCGCCGCCACCAGCATCAGAAGCGTCTGGGCTACGCCGGTATCTCCGACCGTCGTCAGCATGGGGTCCTGGATCTGCTCAGGGGTAAGCCCGAAGCCCCTGCCCAGCGCGGCATGTGCGCCGCCGAACGCGCAGGCATAAATAACCTTGGAGAAATCCTTTACGTTCAGTTTATATTTCTTGGCCAACCCAGCCGCCACCTCAGGGATAAATTTCAGATATCCGGCATCGCGGATGAAGCGTTCCTCCCACATATGTTCCAGGCGCTCGCCTTCCAGTCGCCTGCGGTCTACAAAATCATGCGTTGTGGAGTAAGAGCCTTCGATAGTAGCGATAACATCGTCCTTGCCCAGCAAGAAGGCTGCCGCGCCGTCACCGTAAGTATAATCGCCGTTGCTTGCCACCTTGCTGACACGCATGTCGGCAGCGCAGACCAGGCAGCTGTTGAGGGAGCCGGCTGCGATCGCGTCGGCGGCCGCCAGCAGCGCGCTGGTTCCGGACTTTGTGGAATCGGTAAAGTCCGCCGTCCTGGTATCCGTATTGAGGTTCAGAGCCGCGGCAACGACGCCGGCGTTCTGCCTCAGGGCATATGGCTGCGATGTGGAGGCAAAGTACAGCCCGTCCACTTTCGAGGCGACTTCACCCTTCAGACAATCTACTGCAGCGGCAACCGACATGGTGATGCTGTCCTCATCCCAATTGGCCACCGCTTTCTCGCCCCTCAATGGGGCAAACCCCAGAAACAAGAGGGACATCTGCATGATATTTCGATCCAAACGAAACCTGGGTATGTGCGCACCGTACGACTTGATACCTACCATTTTTCCTCCTTAATTCTGAATTAATTATTTTAAACGTACCTGCCAACCCATCAGCGATTGATTTTACACCATATCCTGTATCATCTCAATATCAAATATATTCAGATAACTATGTTTCCCGGCTCTCCCCGTAATCCATTATTTCTGACTGCCTGTCCATTAAAGGCCTATGCCCGCTGCGATCTTCTCCAGGTGCAGATCGGTGTCTCCCAGCATAAATTCCGATGACTTCACACGGCGGAAATAGCAGCCGATATCGTGGTCCATGGTAAATCCGATGGCGCCGTGTATCTTGATGCCGTCAACGCAAACCCTCTGATAGACTTCATTGGCCTTGGCCTTGGCCTGAGAGATATACATATCGGCTTTCGCCCCCGTCGACAGCATCCACGCCGCATAGTGAACGAGATACTGCAGGCCCTCCACGTCAGTCAGCATATCGACCAGCTTGTGCTGTATTGCCATAAAGGAACCGATCGGCTTGTCGAATTGTGTCCTGTCCTTGGCATAAGCCTGCGTCATATCCAGCACCGCCTGGCAGGCGCCGGCGACCTCGGCGCATTTGAGCACCGTGGCCCGCTGCGCCATGTAAGAGATCACCTTCCAGCCGTCGCCCTTTTTGCCCAGTATATCCGACCTGCCGGCCTTGACGTTCTTCAAGCGCACTCTGCACTGGCCGTCACCTGCGATGGTGGGTATCAGCTCGATTTTCACGCCGCGGCTGGACTTTTTAACCATGAACAATGTAAGCCCTCTCTCGGGCAACCCGCCCTTTTCCGTCCTGCATAGTACCAGCAGATAGTCCGCGATATGCGCATATGGCACGAACCATTTCTCGCCGTTCAGAATATAGCTTTTGCCGTCGAATTCCGCCTGAGTCGTGATGTCAGCAGCTTCAAACCTGCCTGACTTCTCGGTCATGGCCAGCGACCAGATGCTTTTACCATCGGCGATGGGAGTAAGATATTTCGCTTTCTGCGTGGCGGTACCGTATTTCAAAATAGGGATCGAACAAAGAGCAACTGTTGAAAAGAACGGGCCCGGCGTTATATTCCTGCCCATCTCTTCCATGAGCACCACCAGATCGAGGAAGTCGGCGCCCGTGCCGTTGTATTGCTCGGGGAAAATCAGCCCCAGCCAACCCAGCTCAACCATCTTGGCCCACATATCGGGATCGTAGCCTTTCTCATCGGCCTCCAGCTCCCTGACCCTGGCTTTAGTGCATTCGTTGACCAGGAAATCCCTGGCCATGGTCTTCAACATGTTCTGCTGTTCGTTAAAATCAAAATCCATCTCAATCCCCTTATTATTAGTATGCCCTGGGCAGGCCCAGTTTGAACTGTCCGATTATATTCTTCTGCACTTCATCAGTGCCGCCCGCGATGGCAATGCCCGGGAACATCAGATAAAGCCGTGTCACATTGCCCAGTACTTTGGCCCATTTGGACCACATGTCGACCTGTGAATAAGCACCGATAATCTCCGAGCCGGTCGTAGCAAGATGCTGCATGACAAGATCGCAGTAAGCCTTGTTCCTGGCCGCCTCATAAATGGGGATTGTCCCTTTACTCATCTTCCACGTGATCTCATACCCGAACATTTTAAGAGTCTCGATCTCAAGCGCCCTCTCCGCCAGCTTATGCCTGACCACAGGGTCCCTGGACAGGGTCTTACCATTATATCTCGTTTCACATGCATATTTAATTACGTACTCCAGGACCCTTCTGGAAACACCTCCGAACTGCGGCCCAATGCTGTGCCTTTCGAATGCCAGCGACTGCATCAGGTGATACCAGCCGCGGTTCTCGGTTCCCACCAGGTTGACTGCCGGTACTTTAACATTATCGAAAAACAGCTCGTTGAAAATATGGATGCCGGCGTAGTTTACGATGGGCTTAATCGTGATGCCGGGGCTCTTCATATCGAGTATGAGCAGGCTGATACCATGCTGCTTTTTCTGGGCGCCGGGATCGGTCCTCACGGCAATCCAGCACCACCGGGCCCTGTGGGCGCAGCTCGTCCATATCTTCTGTCCATTAAGGATATATTCGTCACCGGTTTTGATCGCCTTCGTCTGTATGTTGGCGAAATCCGAGCCGGCATTCGGTTCACTGTAGGCGGTGCACCACACTCCATCCGGCTCACCGGCGGCGATGGAGGGGATATATTTTTTACGCTGCTCCTCGCTGCCGAAAAGCATGAGCGACTGGCCCACCCATCCTATACCGCTGACGCCCATGGTTGTGCCCGGTATGCCCTGGTAACTTGCTTCATCAATGTAAACAAGCTGCTCGAAAGGAGATGCATCCTGTCCCCCGTATTCCCTGGGCCAGGCCATTGTCAGCCAGCCTTTCTGCGAGAGTTTTTTTGAGACCTGCATGGTGAATTCCCAGTCCTCGTCCCTGCCCTCCTCCTCCAGACCGCTGACCGTATGCTTCCCTGCCAGCTCCACCCGGGCAAAAGCCCTGATCTCCGCCCTCAGTTTCTCCTCTTTTTCGCTGAACTTAAAATCCATACCCGCTCCTTAACCAGATTAAGATTATGTAATTCTGATGGCGCTGATGGTCACTTCTTTAATCGCATGGCCCATGTCTTTGTCTTCGCTTATCTTGCCTCTGCCAATTGACCTGTGCCCGAGCAAAATGGTATAACCTTAATTATTAGTGAACAATGTTACATAAACGGGTCTGTATCTTATAATGGATTCATATCTGCCGGAACAACGTTCACTTTATATCATATAGCCGAAAGTTTTGTCAAACTGGCTGAGTGTGAAGACACTACTGATCCAATGTATTGAGCTGGAAGGGTAGCATGAAAGTTGAAAGGAAATCGACCAAGGCGCTGATTATGCACGCGGCACTCGATATCTTCAGCAAGGAAGATTTTGAGAAGGCTACCATGCGCTATATTGCCGAAAAGGCGGGCGTCACCACATCCAATATCTACAAGCACTTCAAGAACAAGGACGATCTTTATGTGCAGTTGATCAGCACCCTGATTGAGAGGACCAGCCGGGAGTTGGATATGCATCTGGCAGGGCTCGCCGATACCAGAAACAAGATTTACAGGATGACACACTATTACCTTAATTATTTTCAGGATAATGTCCACATCGCCGGATTGGTGTATGCCAGGACCAATATGAGCTACTGGTTTGAATTTGAAAAGGCCTATAATACTGCCAGGACGTCCGGTTCCCTCTTCCTCAGGATCATGAAGGAAGGACAGCGCAAGGGGGAACTGCGCGGCGATCTCAACCTTAATATGCTGGGCCATATGTATCACGGTGCATTACGCTATATGGTGGTGCATTGGCTGTATAATCAGGACAAATACAGGCTGGCGGACCTGGCAGACGGCTTCGCCGAGGCTATTTATGAAGCTAGCAGGATTAAAGAGACGGGCACCGAAACATTCGTCTGCCCCTTTATGAAACGCGACAATCCTTGAGAGGCCCTGCCTTCTTCTGGACCTACTTGATATTCGAGATGCTCTGATATACCCTGTCTTTCCAGGCAACCCCAACACCCAGCGCACGGCGCGAGGCGCCAACGATCACAGCAAGAATCAGAAAGCTAATGCCCAGCGGATGAAAAATAAAGGATATCTTTGATCCTCTGAAATATATATCGGCAACAATCCGCATCAATAGTATGGCGCCCACCTGGATCAATACGATCACACCCCAGTCCATCACGAAGCCGTCGGCGCCAAGGTCGTTAACCGGGCGCACGAATGCCCAGTAAAAGGGAGCCAGAAAGAATATGTAGGCAACCAGGACAAGTCCGACCAGGGCTATGGGTGAAAGGGCGGCCACCGAGTAAAACCACTTGATGCACCCTTCAGCCATATTTCCCATATTCGTATACATCCTGGTTGTCAATACACCGCTCAGGTCGACCGATAGAATCCGTCGCCCGAGCCTGTGCATCTCAATGCCGAACCAGACATCCTCCATGATCCTCGATTTGACAGATTCATGCCCTCCGATCCCCTCGTAGTCTTCACGTTTGAACAGCAGGAACTGTCCGATGGCCAGCGTAGGGCCCGGCTTTTTCCAGGAGTGGAACAGCCAGAGGGGGAACCAGCACATGACGACGAAATAGAAAAGGATGGGGATAACCATCTTCTGTGTAATGCCGGAGAACTTCTGGCGCGGAAATCCTGAAAGCATAGCCGCATTATTCAAAATGGCGAGCTGAAGCGTACTCCTGATCATGTGAGGCTGACTGCGTGTGTCCGCGTCGACAAAAAGCAGCCAGCTTCCGCGCGCATTCTGAGAAAGCTGATGGCAGGCGAAGCACTT
>CAZDXZ010000074.1:0-7563 GCA_964509615.1 uncultured Dehalococcoidales bacterium | reverse complement strand
GGGGTGACAAATTCACTGAACAATTAAGGTGACATTTTCACTGGACAACAACAGGATGGAACAGACGGAGAATGCGCTTATACCTTGGTCGACAGTTTGGCATTGCCGGTCAGCGAGACGTGGACGTTGCTGCCGCACTTGGGGCAGGTCACCTCGATGGTGATGACCGGCTGGCGCATGACCCTTTCGATCAGGGTGGACACCATAGTATCGAGCTGGTCGATGCGCTTGTACATCATCTCCAGGCGTTTCTCCATCTGGGCCAGCTTGTCAAATTGCTGCTCGGCGTCCTCGATTTTTTTATCCATATCCCGGCATCCGTATCAATAATCCGGTATAGAAATGAAAGAGGAGAAATCGTGAATTCCTCCTCTCAGTGATATAGCCTAACCCGGGTTCACAGGCTCTTTTCCTGCACTCCCATTGAATTGAGCTCGTCCTTATCTTCTTTGATCTGGGAGTCAAGCAATCCGGTCATTTTGGATTCGAGCCATTTCTTGTAGGCTTCCTTGGCCTGCGGCGAATTCCTCACAGCTACCTTGGCGGTCTCCCACTCCTCGATGAAGAGCTGGCTCAGACGTTCGTCCTTGAGCGGAAACTCGGCATCCATCAAAGCCTCAGCCCGCTCGATTATTCTGTTCATAACCGCCCTCTTGAGGCGGTCTATCGAAAGCAGTTCCTGGTCTTCGTAAGGCCGTGAAACCCATTGCTCGGTAGCCATTAATACGACCTCCCGTACATGCTTTTTCTGATCTTATAATATGCTGCCGTGTATGCAATGTCAAGCATTTATAAAGTACAAGATTGCTTTGACATCACAGATAGAGCAGGCTACAATGTTTGACTGTTCGCGGGAGTAACTCAGCGGAAGAGTTCCTGCCTTCCAAGCAGGGTGTCGCGGGTTCGAATCCCGTCTCCCGCTCCACAGCTTCATGTCTACAATGATTTGCCGCGCGCGCTCACAGGCCAAACCACCTCAACCTTGTCGTTGCGTACGCCGACATACCAGTCGTGGACATTGCAGGTCGGGTCGCAATGGCCGGGCACCAGGCGCAGTTTGTCGCCCACCTTCAGCGCCCCGTTCGGATCTATGACGATGCCGTGTTCATCCGCTGCCGCCAGGTAAGTCAGGTCCTCACGGCCGAAGACAACCGGCAAACCGGAGTCCATCGACTGAACCTTCAGCCCTGCATCACATATGGCCACGTCCGGCTTTTTATGGCTGGTTATCATGGTCAATATGAACAGCGCATTCTCCCATTCCCCCTGGTCGATAGGCTTACCGTCCCTGTCCAGGTCCTGCCCGTAGTCGTGGTCCATGAAGGCATAGGAGCCGCATTGCAGCTCGTTGTAAATCCCGGAATTGCCTTCGAAATAATAGGTGCCGGTGCCGGCGCCGCCGATGATATCCCACCTTAATCCTGCTTTCTTCAGTGCATCCACCGCATCCCGCACTTTAATGACCGACGCATCGATCAGCGCCTTGCGGTCTTCGTACTTGCGCTGGTGCTGCGCCACGCCGTTATATGCCTGTATGCCGGAAAATTTCAGCCCGGGCGCCGCATCGATGGCCCTGGCCAGCTCCACGACCTCCGGGATGGTGGACACGCCTGCCAGGCTGCCGCCGCAGTCGATTTCCACCAGGCATTCCAGCCTGGTACCGTGCCTCTGCGCCGATGCAGACAGGTCAGCCACATTGGCCATATCGTCCACGATAACGATGGTGCGCGCGCCGAATTTTGGGATGCGGGCCAGACGATCTATTTTAACGGGGTCGCGAATTTCATTGGTCACCAGTATGTCTTTAATACCGCCGCGGGCGAAGACCTCGGCCTCGGCAACCTTCTGACAGCAAACGCCGCAGGCATTGCCCAGCTTCACCTGCAGTTTGGCTATATCTATGGACCGGTGCATCTTGGCGTGAATCCTGTGCCGCACGCCCATCTCCCTGGCCAGCCTGCCCATTTTAACTATATTGCGCTCCAGCGCATCCAGATCGAGTATAAGACAGGGTGTCTGTATTTCATCCGCAGGCATGCCCGGAACAGCCGGTATATCGTATCCGACTTCGTGCCCTTTGAGCTTATTTAACTTCTTCATTTATTCCGCCCCCTGATAGGGATTACCAACGGCTCCAACATCCCTATTCAGAAAATATCACTCCATTTTTCGAAAGATATGAACGCTCGATACAGCCGTTTCCCGTCCGATCACTCCTCCCCCGTTGACCTGCATACCGACCTTTGCCCCCTTCACCTGTCTTTCCCCGGCGCGACCGCGCAGGTGGAGAACAAGCTCGTAGGCCATGGCAAGCCCTGTGCACCCCACAGGGTGCCCCCTCGAGACCAGGCCGCCGCTGACATTGGTGGGAAGTTCACCACCTATTGCCGTCGCTCCCGAACAGCAATAGTCGGCCGCTTGCTCCATGGAACAGAAGCCCGCCTGCCCGACCTGAAAGATCTCGGCAAAGGTCGTGGCGTCGTGTACCTCAAGCATATCGATGTCCTTTCGTTTTAACCCGGATTTTATAAAGGCCTTGTCCGCAGCCCTGCCTGAGATATCCTGGTCGAATTCCTCGCGGTCCCTGCCCGAGACCATCACGGAGGCCAGCACCTCGACCGGGTCCTTTATATTCTTATGACGCTTTAAATACTCTTCCGAACATACAATGGCTGCAGCGCACCCCTCTCCTCGGGGCGCACACATGGGCCTGGTAAGAGGATAGGTGATCAATTTGTCGGCCATGACCTCCTCCCAGGTGAAGTCCTTGCGGTACTGCGCCTTGGGATTCATCGTGCTGTGATGATGGGTCTTGGCGCAGACTCTGGCCATCTGCTCCTGGGTGTAGCCATACTTCTTCATATGCTTGACCGCCTTCAGGGCATAGTTGTCCATGAAGGGGCTCCTGTCATTGCTCCCCACTTCCACCTGTTCAACCGGCAGACCGAGCGCCTCCGCTTTCTCCTTCCTCCATCTATCCAGGTACTCGTTTTTTCTATCCTGTTCACAGCCGTTCCAGAAGGAGGAAAGACCCATATAGGGCAGTGCGGCGGCTAATTCGGGATGCTCGTTTATTCTCGACAGATCGGGCATCATCTTCTCGACGCCGACCGCCAGCGCCAGGTCGGACTCCCCCGCCAGGATATGGATTACAGCCTGGTTCAATGCAGTAGAGCCGGTGGCGCAGGCGTTTTCCACGTTGACGATGGGCATGCATTCGAAGCCCAGCCTCCGCAGTATGACCTGTCCCCGTATGCTGTGTTGACTGGTGAGCATCCCCTGGGCGCAGTTGCCGTACCATATAGCCCCAATGCTGCCTTTGTCCCCAGCGAAGCTCAGGCCCGCATCCTCCATCGCCTCGGAAATGGCAACCCGGCACAGCTCTTCATAGGAACCGGCCTGCTTGACCATGGGGGTCATACCCACCCCTATCAGGAAAACACGATCTTTCATAAGCCCTCCTCTCAGAGCCACCGAATATAATCCGACAATACCCGGTATTCTATTTCAATAAACTGTACAAATCAACCGATTTAGCTGGCGCAGTCGGAGTGGAGATACCCCGGAGAAACACGTAGCAACGGACCTTCTTTAGAAAGATATGTCTGGATAAATGGATGGTTATATAAATGCCCGGATTGCAAGCAAACGCCCGAATGTTGTCAGCAAAGATAAGTGTGTTAAAATAGTTCAGATAGAATGTTGTCAGACTGAAATGCTGACAATCTGCCTGTTTTAAATCGTGCCCGCATCACAACATCAACGCGGTCGGCCGCTGGCTCTGATACTATGCAAGAACGTTTTAACATCAAGATCAAATTAGTATTATCTATACTGGTAGTACCGGCTCTACTCTGCGCTGTTCTGCCCGGTTGCACGCACGCTGACATACCACCACAGCCATCGCCCGGCTGGCCGGACATCATCCCCGGAGTTCAGGACAGTGTCGTGTTGATCCTGAGCAATTCGGACAGTGGATGGCAGCAGGGATCGGGCGTGATTATAGATCCTGCGGGATGCATATTGACCAATGCGCACGTGATAGAGAACGCACATGCCATTCTCGTTTTTATCAGCAGGCAAGGATCCGTAAATACCAATTTCAGCTACGCCTATCCGGCAGGCGTAATCGACACGTGGAAGGAAACAGATCTGGCAACGATCAAGATCACACCTGAATCCGAGATTTTAAAAGCCGCCACGTTCACGAAGTCCGGGGTCCCCAGGAAAGGCACGAGTGTAATGGCCCTGGGCTATCCGGTGGCAGATACCATCAGCATCATGGCTTCCAGCGAGGACCAGTCGGTCTCAATCACCACGGGAATCGTCTCAGCGATCCGGGACGTCAACGGACATGCCTTTATTCAGACCGATGCTTCCATCAATCCCGGCAACAGCGGCGGACCGCTGCTCAATGATGCAGGCGAGGTCATAGGCATCAACTCCTTCTGGCTGGATGAGACGCAGGGACTGAATTTTGCCGTCGCGGTCAATGCCAATAACTCCTTTATCAAGAGTTCGATCAGTAAGGGCAGTCAAACAGAGGTGCCCGTGATAATCCCGCTCGAGATATCGGGCTATAAATACGATATTTCATATTTCATTACCGCGGGCGCGTCAGGCTGGGACGTCCCTTATACAGCGACCATCACCTGGAACACAACCGTGCCTGCTAGGAGCAAAATGACATATACGTCGGGATTGCTCTCGAATACGGTCAGCGATGATAACTATACGACGGGGCATAAGATGGTGCTGCAGAGCGGGGCATGCCCCCAGCCGGACGGGCAGGGCGCGAACAGGTGCATCTGGTCCAGAAGGGATTATGATATTAAAGTCTACTCCAGCGATATATATGACCGCAGGCTGGAATCGCCCGTATATCAGTTAAAAGCTCCCTGAGCAGGCCGGCAGGCACATCAGGGCACCCTGTATTTCAGTACCAGCCTGGCATCGTCAAAGCAAAGCATGTCGCTTACACTGTCCCAGTTCGTGGTTGTGAAAAGCTGCATCCTGAACTGGCAACGCGACTGACCCGACTGGACCAGGCTCTGGATAATGTTTTCACCGTTTGACGAACTCATGACGTCGACCAGCCAGGGCGATTTGGGGTAATCGGTAATGCTTCCCCCGTTGATCAGCGTGCCCGGCCGGTTGTATGCCAGGGTATCAAGGTCGGAGAGTGTACCGTACTGGAAGAAGTAAATCTCCAGCGCGCCCATATTGCCGTACATGGCCAGATCGTAGGTGGGATTTCCCACTTTCTTATATCCGCTCAGGTCCAGCACTGCCCCGGTCACCATGGCATTACGGGGTATACCCGAGATATCAAAGCTGACAAAGGCCTTGCTGGGCAGATTCATGCTTGTATCGCCCGCACAGGCAGTTTCCTGCAAAGTGTATACAGCGTTGTTTTTCACCAGTGAGCCGGACTCCCCCGGCATGGCGGGTAGCGTGAGGGTGATCTCCTGCCCGCTCTGATATATGGGGCCGGAAGTTCCGACGTAAATAGTCATCGTATTGCTTGCCGATCCGTAAGGACTGGTCGCGGCAAGCACATAATTCGTGGTCGCCAAGGGGTGCACCGTTACGCTTCCCCGGGCATCCAGGATGCCGCCCGGCTCCAGTCTCACTGACGTGGCATCGGAGGTGCTCCAGTATAGCGTGACGACACCGCCCGCACCAATATACGTCTTGTCGGAGGAGAAATACTGGATGGAAGGTTGTTTGACCTGCTGAACGGCCGAGCCTGTGACAATCACCTGCGTCCTGGCCGAGGAGCTGCCCGTGGAGTTTTGCGCAGTGAGCGTATACTGCACGGTCTGCGAGGGCGAAACCGTCATGCTCCCCTGCAGGGCGACATTGCCCACGCCGTTATCGATGTAGACCTTGGATGCGCCCGTCACCGTCCAGCTTAAAGTGCTGTACTCGCCGGCTTTGATAACCGCGGGCGAAACCTGGAATGTCTGTACAACGGGCAGAAAACTCATGCCGCCGATTTCACCCGGCAGAGAGCTGCATCCGGAGAGAGAGACGCTAACCAGAAGAATAACCAGCAATAATTCCGTCACATGTCGCGATCTCATTTCACACCTCACAGTCTTATTCAGGTCCGGGACGGGTAATGATTTTGCTTTCATTAAATAATACCCTCTTTCATAGAGTAGAACGCACGGTTTTGAGGGACGTTTATGCTCCCCGCATAAACAACACAATTATCGGCCGATAGGATGACCGATAACCGGACTTCCGTACTAAACATTAAGTAACATGCAGTGCCCGCGCGGATTCACAGGACAACGGAGGAATTCACTCCTTCCTCACGCTGCAACATACCTGACTTGTCATCAGTAAAACGTCCAGCGTGATTTGCCCGTGATGGCAGATACCAGCCGATCTCAGCCATATTATCCGTCCTGATTAATGTTTTGACGTTCGTCCCTGCCAGGCGCTGTTTTGCTGTATGCTGTATATCTGAAAAATATTTGCACAGGAGGTGCGCTTATTATGGAACCACCTATGGTGAAGGTCAGGATACTGGGTATCTCGGGAACACCCATCAAGGGCGGAAACTGCGACAAGCTGGTTCAGGTGGCATTGAAATCGGCGGCGGCGGTGCCGGGGGTCGAGACGGAGTTCGTAACGCTGTCGGACAAGAAAATCGCTGAGTGCACGCATTGCCAGTGGTGCGTTAAAAACAAGGCCCGCTGCAAGATCAAGGACGACGTCCACGACGTGCACGACAAGATGTTCGCCGCAGACGGCATCATCATGGGCGGACCGACCTACTGCCAGGTGCTGAGCACACAGCTCCAGAACGTTTTCTTCAGGGGCAGGGAGGAGATATTTTTCGGTCACCGTTGCACGGGCAAGGTGGGCGGCGCGCTGACGCTGGGATGGTTCGGCGTCGGCATGGAGTTTGCACTTAAGGTAATCGAGCAGATGATGATGAGCTGGCAGATCATCCCCGTGGCCAGGAGCAGCGCTATCGTCAGCACCTTCTGGAAGGGGGAGCATGTCAGGTACCAGGAGAACGGCGTCATGGACCATCCGGCGGGTGTCTTCGGCGCCATGGGGTTGGGGACCAGCGTAGCCAAATATGCGCAAATGATGAAATATGCCAGGGATGCCGGCGTGGGAATAGCATCCAGACCATAGAAGCCATTGGAATTGGTCAGGCCCGGCAGCAGGTAGTACAATCAAATCATCCCCGGCAGTTGATTATCGGTATCAAGTGCCTCTTGAATAATATGAATGAGGAGATGTCAGATGGCGGACGGAGAGCAAAGGCGCAGAATTTTTGGGGAACGGAGGCGACGGCCTGATTCCGCGCCACCCGGAGGACGCGAGCGGGCGGAAGCTCCTCAGAGGCGTGAGTACCCCACTGGCGGCGGTTATTCTGGCGGTGGCGGCTATGACACCGGCGGAGGGCTCGGGACGGGCGGAGGTCTTGACTCCGGCGGCCTGGGCTCGGGCGGCGGACTGGGCAGCCTGCTGGGCGGATTGGGCGGGCTGTTCGGCGCGGGCGGTGTCAATAACCGCCAGACCCCAACCGGCCGCAGC
>CAZDXZ010000073.1:3107-7625 GCA_964509615.1 uncultured Dehalococcoidales bacterium | reverse complement strand
AATCCGAGCAACAACAATATGAGCAGCCTGGTGATCGAGGGCGCCTTCGGCCTGGGTGAAGTTGTTGTAGGTGGGCTGGTATCGCCCGACTATTATGAGGTGGAAAAAAGCAGCCTGAAAGTTAAGGACGCCAGGGTATCGCATAAAAATTTCAAGATCATACGTGATGAAAAAGGCCGCAATAAAAACGTTGATTTGAGCGACAAAGAGGCTGAACAGCCTGCGTTGAGCAGTGCCGAGGTGCAGGACATCGCCCGCCTGGGGCTGAAGATCGAACGACACTACGGCAGCCCTCAGGACACGGAGTGGGCCATGGAGGGCAAGAAGGTCTATATGGTCCAGTCAAGGCCCATTACCACTTTAATACACGCCGCCGAGCCCGTGGCTGAGCAGGCGGCGGATGTGGAAGAGAGCAGGGAGCTGATCAGGGGACTGGGAGCAAGCCCGGGCCGCGGCAGCGGTGAGGTGCGCGTCCTGGCATCTCCCGACAAAGATGACGGATTCGAAAGCGGTGATGTACTGGTGGCGGAGATGACTACGCCTGACTGGGTACCCTTGATGAAAAAGGCCTCTGCCATAGTTACTGACGGCGGCGGCATGACCTGCCACGCGGCCATCGTATCGCGCGAGATGGGATTGCCCTGTGTGGTGGGGACCCGTAACTCAACCAAGGTGCTCAGCGACAAAATGCTGGTGACAGTTGATGGAACGCACGGCATCGTTTATAAAGGGAAACTCAAGAAGGATAAGAAAGCCGAGGAACCTGGCACACAGGTGGTGGCCAAGTCCGCGCCCATCGTTACGGCGACCAAGCTGTACGTTAATCTGGCCATGCCGCACGAAGCGGAGAGGATAGCCAAGGAAGACGTGGATGGTATAGGCCTGCTGAGAGCTGAATTTATGGTCATCGATGCCTGCGACGGTGTACACCCCAGGCAGCTCATGGAGGAAGGCAAGAGCAACCAGTTTATCGATGCAATGGTCAGGAAACTGCGTATCTTCACACGCGCTTTCCATCCCAGGCCGGTTATTTACAGGGCCATAGATTTCCGCACCAATGAATTCCGTAATCTCAGGGGTGGGGATAAGTACGAGAGCGTTGAACAGAATCCTATGATAGGCTTCCGGGGCTGCTATAGATATGTACTCAACCCCGATCTTTTCGAGCTCGAGCTTAAAGTCATTCAGAAAGTTCGTGAGCTGGATAAGAATCTTCATCTCATGATCCCCTTCGTGAGAACACTATGGGAGTTTAAACGCTGCAAGAAGATCATAGATGACAGCGGGCTGATGGATGACAGGGAGATGCAGCTGTGGGTGATGGCAGAGGTGCCCTCAGTGGTTTACTGGCTTGAGGATTATGCCAGGGCCGGTATCCATGGCGTATCCATCGGGTCAAACGATCTTACCCAGCTTGTATTGGGCGTTGACAGGGATAGCGAAATATGCGCACCTCTTTATGATGAAAGGGACAAGGCCGTTATGGAGGCTATCAGATCGATAGTCAAGTCCTCTCAGAAGATGGGAATCACCTGTTCCATCTGCGGGCAGGCGCCCTCCAATTACCCCGACTATGCAGAGAAACTGGTCGAATGGGGGATCACCTCCGTATCGGTAAATCCGGACGTTATAGACCGCACACGGCATAATATCGCGGCAGCAGAGCAACGCGTATTGCTTAAAGCGGCTCTGAAGATGAATATCGGCCAGGAATAGTATAATAGTATAAGCGGCAGTAATTGCGGGATAACTGCTTTTTGGTGCAGCGGTTATCCTGCTTTTATTATTTTTGAGTATGAAGAATATTCGTAATTTCAGCATTATCGCCCATATAGATCACGGCAAGTCCACGCTGGCTGATCGTATACTCGAGATGACAGGTTTGGTCAGGAAGACCAGCATGGACCAGATGCTGGACAGCATGGAACTTGAGAGGGAAAGGGGTATCACGATCAAGGCCAAGTCCGTCCGCATACCCTATAAAGCGGCGGATGGAAATGAGTATATATTAAACCTCATAGATACGCCGGGCCATGTCGACTTCAGCTACGAGGTATCGCGCAGCCTGAAAGCCTGCGAGGGTGCTGTCCTGCTGGTAGATGCCACACAGGGTGTGGAAGCGCAGACCATAGCCAATGCCAACCTGGCCCTCGACGCCGGGTTGAAGATCATCCCTGTAATCAACAAGATCGATCTGCCCAATGCCATGCTTGATGATTGCGCCCTGCAGCTCTATAGCATGCTGGGGCTGCGTATAGAGGATATTCTGCACGTTTCGGCAAAGGACGGGCGAGGGGTAGCCGATCTGCTTGAGGTAATCGTTGAAAGGATACCTCCGCCGGCAGGAGAATCCTCCGATCCTCTGAAGTGCCTGATCTTCGATTCGTTTTTCGATCCCTATCGCGGCGTTATTCCCCATCTACGCATCTTCTCCGGCCGTATGACTTCGGGCGACAAAATCATGTTGAAGTCGTCCGGACGAATATTCGAGATCGAGGAGGTCGGCTATTTCAGCCTTGGTCTTGCCCGGTCAGAACAGGTGCAGGCCGGGGAGGTGGGGTATGCAGTGGCTCTGATCAGAAACGCCGGCGAGATACATGTGGGAGATACCATCGTATCGGCCGACCATCCGGACGTTCCTGCAGTGCCCGGCTTCAGACTCTCGCAATCTATGGTGTATTGCGGGATATACCCCATTATCACCAGCGATTACGCCAAGCTGGGGGCTGCGCTTGATAAGTTCAAGCTTAACGATTCGTCGGTCGTTTTCGAAAAAGAAAATTCGGCCGCCCTCGGGTACGGATACAGGATTGGATTTCTGGGCATGCTGCATATGGAGATCGCCCTTGAAAGGCTGAGGCGTGAATTTGAGCAGGATATCATAGCTACCATGCCCTCGGTCATTTACCGCGTTATCTGCCAGAATGGCGAAGTGCTGATGCTTGATAACCCCTCAAAATTTCCGCCGGAGGGGCAGATAGACCGGATCGAAGAGCCTGTCATCAGGACACGGATCATTGTTCCCTCGGACTATGTAGGCACGTGCATGGAGCTGTCCGACGCCAAGCGCGGTGTCCTGGTGGGCATCGAACATCCGGATGACCGCCGCTCCATATTGACATACGATCTACCGCTGGCTGATATGATCACGGATTTTTACGACAGGCTCAAGAGCGTGAGCCGCGGATATGCCAGCATGGACTATGAGATGAACGGGTACCGCGCCGGTGACCTGGTGAAGGTGGATATACTGGTCAACAACGGGCCGGTGGATGCGCTTTCATACATTGCTCCCAGGGAGAATGCAGCGGTCAGGGGTAGAGCGCTCATACATAAGCTGAGCAAGACAATTCCCAAGCACCTCTTCAAGATCCCGCTGCAGGCAGCCATAGGCTCGCAGATTATAGCCAGGGAGGATATCTTCCCCATGCGCAAGGACGTGCTGGCCAAGTGCTACGGGGGCGACATAACCAGAAAAAGGAAGCTGCTGGAAAAGCAGAAAGAGGGCAAGAAAAAGATGAAGATGGTCGGCTTTGTGGAAGTCCCGCAGGAGGCTTTCCTGTCGCTCATGAAGATCGAGGATTAGGCAGCCGATATGCGGGGACTATATATCCATATACCTTTCTGCGTAAGCAAGTGCTTCTACTGTGATTTCTACTCGGTGGTTGCCACAGCTGACCTGATGGACAGGTACATCGATGCGCTGCTGGCCGAGGCAAGCGGTTATCGCGGCATGGATTTTGAGACTCTTTATATCGGAGGAGGCACGCCCAGTATCCTGGGGACTGAAAAGCTGGAGAAACTGGTTTACGGCCTTGGGCGGCTTTTTAATCTTGATGACCTGAAAGAGGCGACTATCGAGGTCAATCCGGAATCGGCTGGAGCTGACGTACTGGAGGCTATACACAGGCTCGGTATCGGCCGGATTTCCATAGGCGTGCAATCGCTGAACGACAACGAGCTCAAGAAATCCGGGAGGGCTCATAACAGGCAGCAGGCGCTCCTCGCTGTTGATACGGCTTCTTCAAGCGGTTTCCGTAATATATCGGCGGACATCATCATAGGATTGCCCGGCCAGACGACGCACAGCCTGGGTGAAACACTGAATGTTCTGACAGGCGCCGGTGTAAATCATGTTTCAGCTTACTGCCTGTCTGTTGAAGAGGGCACCGCTTTCCGGTGGTATCCCCCATCCGATCTGCCGGGTGAGGACGAACAGGCCGGTCTTTATGAGTACGCCGTTGAAATTTTGAAGGGGTGCGGACTGATACATTATGAGATATCGAATTTTGCCCGGCCGGGCAGCCAGTGCCTGCATAACCTCAATTACTGGAGAGGAGGAGAATATCTTGGCCTGGGTCCGGCGGCTGCCTCCCACATTGGCGGAGAGCGCTTCAGGAATACGGCTGATCTCGAACGGTATCTTGCCGATCCGTTAGATACCAGGGAAGGAGAGGAAAGGTTGGAGGATGCCCGCAAGGCGGGTGAGGAGGCGATGCTGCGCCTGCGGCTTGTCGA
>CAZDXZ010000073.1:0-3007 GCA_964509615.1 uncultured Dehalococcoidales bacterium | reverse complement strand
GCTGCTCCCGCCAGGAAGCGCGGATCGGCCAGCCATTGATCGGGGTAGCCGCCGGACAGTGTAAAAACGAAGTATCCGTTCAGCCAGGCGTTCATCAGATTGAAGAAAATGCCCGAGATCACTACAGAAAGAGGCATTTTATCGTGTGAATTCTTCAGGCTGAAAGGGTAAATGAAGGCACGGTGTATGTAATGCGCCTCCCACATCAGCAGGAAGGCGGCCGAGGTGATGGAGAACGGCGCTTTTCCCAGTATAAAGCAGGCGGCAAATATCAGGGGCGACCAGGCCTCCATGATCACCCAGGCGAGCTTGCTGTTTACCGAGGGGCCCCACCCGCTTTTTATATGCCGGCCATAGGGGGCGGGAATGAACAACAGACTGACAAAAATGAGGGGACAAAGCACCAGCCAGGTGATCAGCAGGATGTTATAAGTCGGGTCGGAGGTCATGCTACTGACGGCCCCTCCTTTTGATAAAGCCGTTGTCGATAAACCAGTTGATGGTATCCGATATGGTCTCCCTGATAGGCCTGGGTTCATAACCAAAATCGCGTGTTGCCCTGTCATGGCTGATATTGCGGTTGCCGGCCAGGGCCTTCAAAGAGACGCTGGTAAAGAGCGGTCTGGATCCTGTCCAGCGGGATACAGCCGTCACAACAGGGGCGCAGGCCCCGGCAACCGGCGCCGGGCATACCAGCGCAGGCGGCCTTCGGCCCATTATCTGCGCTACGATGGAGGCTATTTCTCTCACCGACAGCCACATTCCGGAGAGAAGATAATTCGCGCCGGCGGGGGCGCTCTGTTCAGCCCTGATAGCGCCTTCTGCAACGTCCCTGGCATCCACCCAGTCGAAACCGCCTGTGAGCAGCACCGGGACCCTGCCTTCAGCCATCATGATCAGGGCCTGTCCGAAATGCGATGGTCTGTAATCATAGGGTCCTATAACGGCGGTGGGATTGATGATGACCGCATTAAAGCCCTCAGCGGCGGCCTGCCGCACCAGCCTTTCTCCCGATGCCTTGGAGAGGTCGTAAGGCACTGATTTGGGCGATTGCACCAGCGGTCTGGTCTCGTCTATCGGCACATCCAGCGGCTCGCTGCAGAAAGCATGTATACTGCTGAAATGCACAAGCCGTCCGACATTGTTGCGGCGGCAGGCTTCTATTACATTGCGGGTACCCTCGGTGTTGATCCGGTTGCACCGCTCGCGGTCACTCATTAACAGTGATATATAGGCAGCCAGGTGGTATACGACCGAAGCGCCCTTGAAAGCCTGCATCAGCGAGTCCATATCGTTGACGTCGCCCTTGCGAAGCTCAACTTTCAGTCCCTCCAGCCCCAGTGTGCTGCTGTGCGCAATGATACGCACGTCCCGGCCCTGGGCGATCAGAGCACGGACAAGGTTTACTCCCACATGTCCCGATGCCCCGGTTACAGCTGTAATCATGTTTAAGGAAAAATACAGTCAGACTGGTAAGCTTCTGCAAGTTTAAATAGGTGCGATTGCTATGTCAAATATGTGTTCGCAGGCGATATAATGGCTACGGCCGGATGCATTGATAAAGCGGAATTATATTGCTATTATAAATGCCGTGTCCAAAAAAGGTTCATTTACACTGGATGATGTATTCCATCCTCGCAGTGTGGCCATAGTCGGCGCTTCGCCCGACAATATCATGACTTTTGCAGCCTGGGCTGTCAGCTCTTTGAAAGCGGCCGGATTCCCCGCCATTTACCCGGTCAATCCCAGGCACAGCGAGGCATTCGGGCTCACCAGCTATCCTTCAGTATCGGCCATACCCGGACCGGTGGACCACGTCATCGTGTGTATCCCCGTCGGGAAATCCATGGACGTGCTCGATGATTGCGCCAGAAAGGGCGTGATGTCCGTGCATTTTTTCACGGCCGGGTTCAGCGAGAGCGGCGACAGGGCCCGTGCTGATCTGGAAAGAGATATGCTGCAGAAAGCGCGCGACGGCGGATTTCGCATCATCGGACCGAACTGCACGGGTCTTTTCGTGCCGGAGGCCAGGTTAACGACCTCCGACCGCATGCCGATGGAGCCGGGAGATATTGCCTTTATGTCGCAGAGCGGCGGACACTCTCAGGATATGCCCATGCATGCCGGGCCGCGCGGCCTGCGCTTCAGCAAGGTCATCAGCTACGGAAATGCCCTGGATATCGGTGAAAGCGAGCTGCTGGAATACTTCACAAACGATGTATCAACGAATATAATTGCTATATACATTGAAGGTGTGCGGGAGGGCAGGCGCTTTCGCAGTGCGCTTGAAAATGCCTGTGCAAGGAAACCTGTTGTGGTCTACAAGGGAGGCACCACGGAAGCGGGGCTGAGGACGGCCATGAGCCACACCGCCAGCATGACATCCTCGGTCAAGGCGTTTCAAGCACTGTGCCGTCAGGCCAATGCCATCCAGGTCAGCGATGTACAGGAGATGATCGACGTTCTGGTCGCTCTGAGCTTCGCGCGCCCTTATCCAGCGGGCAGAGGCATTGCGGTCGTGGGTGTGGGTGGCGGCCCCAGCGTGGAGGCCGGTGACCGCATGGAGGCGGTTGGCCTTGAGCTGTCCGCGTTGAGTCCCGGGGTGCAGTCTCAACTCAGGAATATACTGCCCAACGACGGCGGAATCTTTACCAATCCGCTGGATGCCACCAACCTCATCTACCCGGATGTGATCTATAATACGTTAAAAGTGATCGGGGCTTCGCCCGGTATCGACATGATCATGTACCATATGGGATTCCATCCGGTAACACGCTGGGGCGGCGGAATATTTTCGAGCGATTTCTTCCTGAGACCCGCTTCGGAGGCTTTACATAAGTCTCATACAGAGATCAACAAGCCGGTACTTATGGCCCTGGGGCAGGCATCCGACATGGCTGGAATGGAGGAGCTGCTCAAGGTACAGGCCGCTTTCGTAAAAGAGGGATTGCCGGTTTTTCGTTCTATTGAAAAGGCGGGCCTGGCCATGGCAAGGGTTGCTGAATGG
>CAZDXZ010000072.1:0-7682 GCA_964509615.1 uncultured Dehalococcoidales bacterium | reverse complement strand
ACAAGAAGTTTGAGAAGGTTTAACTCCGTAGTCGAGAGTTTAACCTGCTCACCATTCTTCAGCACCGTACCTGCCGACAGGTCCATCTTTAATTTCTTTTCTGCAGGAACATGCCTGGCAACGACTGCCGGCGCAGCCTTGACTTCCTCCTTCTTGTCGGTTATGCCTCTTTTGCCGCGGTGCCGGAAGACAGCCTTCACACGGGCAAGCAGTTCGTTATGATTGAAAGGCTTCACGATATAGTCATCCGCACCCATCTCCAGACCCCTCACCTTATCGGTTTCATCGCCCCTGATGGTAAGTATAACGATAGGGATGTCACTGTAGCTGCGGATTTCCTTCAGTACCTTCATGCCATCCATGTCGGGCAACCCCAGGTCGAGAATGATCATATCGGGCGATTCCGACTTCATCAGGGCGAGCCCATCCGCGCCCTTTACCGCCGGTATTATCCTGGCTTCAGGCATGTGCATCTCGAATATCAGGTTGGTTACCTCCCTGATATCGGCGTTATCCTCTACGAGCAAGATCTTCAGTTGTCCCGGCATATGATTGCTACTCCAGCTTATTTTTCATGTATCGGCAGCGAGAAAGAGAAGGTACTGCCTTTGCCGACCTCGCTCTGTACCCAGATTGCACCTCCGTGCAGCTCCACTATTTGCTTACTGATGGCCAACCCTAAGCCCAATCCGGGTATTCCCGACCTGTCGGAAGAAGGATGATAATAGGGGATGAAAAGCTTACGCTTTTCCTCGTTGGGTATGCCCGGCCCCGTATCCTGCACGTTGATAACCAGCCTGTTCCCATCCTTGGCTGCCCTGAGATATATCTGACCGCCTTCAGGGGTAAATTTAATTGCGTTGGACAGAAGGTTCAGTAAAACCTGTTCAATGCGCTAATCGTCAGCATTGATTTTAATATAGGGTTCCACCTCCAAACTCAGCGTCTGCTTCTTCTGCCTGGCCAGCGAAAGGACCTGGTCGGCGACCTCGGCAGCCAGCATAGAAAAGTCGAAATCCTTCTTTGCGATCCCGTATGACTCGTCCTTATTCTTGGACAGGTTAATCAATTCGTTCAGGCGGTTTTGCAGGCTCGTTGCGCTACGCGAGATATTCTGTGCCAGTTTAAGCAAAACCGTCTCATGCCGCCTGTCTAATTCCTCGATCAGAAGGCCATTTGAAGCTATAATCGCAGTTAAAGGTGTCTTTAATTCGTGACTTAAAGCACTCAAAAACAGGTGGGTGTGCGTAATCTCGTCCTGCTGCTTTGCAGCCTCGTTATCAAGCGGCCCTACAGCGATCTTACGACAGACCTCGGATATGCTGGCACTGACGGCTGCAATCAGTTTGAGCTCATTGACGGTAAAAATATCCGATTTGGTGGATAGACCACCAACGATGCCCAGCAGCTGGCCACTTGATATTATGGGAGAGGCGATGAATGACAGAAATCCATTTTGTAGGGCAGATTCCCAGCGATAGTTGGCATCGTGTGCCATATCGTTGCAGAACAGGGGTTTACGTGTCTGGGCTATAACCCCGATAATGTCGTTGCCCACAGTCATAGCCTCCAGCTCCCTGGCAAGCTGGTCCGGTAACCCATGATGCAACACCAGTGTGAGTGTTTTATTGCCGGGGCTGTATTTTTGTACCCAACAGGCTTCAAGGTCAATAACGTTCCCCAGTTCCCACAGCACACCGTCCAGAACCTCCCTTTCCGATAACGAACTGGAAACGATGTCAGAGATATCCGAGAGAACGTAGAGGTACTTGTTCTTTTGCTGCCCCTGTTGCTGCATACGCAATCAGCTTCCATTATAACTAAATTCATCAATATGTCAATCGCGGTACGAGAAGCCGCTAATTCCTAAACCCTATATGACACTCGTGACCGGGTCAGACTGACTGCATTTTGACACAGTTTAATCGCGCGGTTAAACTATGCATAATCTGATTAATGCGTAAGTAAATAAACATATGTGAGGCTAAAAATGGCAAGGCCGGAATTAACGGTGAACGATCTGAGGAACCTGGAAAGCAGGATCCGTGACAAATCGGCTGACATCGGGGTCGTTGGATTGGGATACGTGGGGCTACCTCTGGCCCTGGCCTTCGCTGAAGCAGGATTCAATGTAACCGGTGTCGATGCTGATAAGGGACGCGTTAACAAGATCACACGCGGCGTTTCTTACCTGCTCGACATAGAATCGGCGCGCCTGAAAAGAGCAGTCACCAAAGGAAGGTTAAAGGCTACCATCAGTCAGTCGGCACTGCGCAGGGCGGACACCATTATTATCTGCGTTCCCACTCCACTCACAAAGACCAAGGAGCCGGATCTAACCTACATCGTCAGCGCGACCAACGATATCGCCCGTTTCCTGAGGTTGGGACATCTGGTTATACTTGAGAGCACCACTTATCCGGGCACGACGCGGGAAGTGGTGTTGCCGATACTGGAATCAACCGGATTAAAAGTGGGAGTGGACTATTTCCTCACATTCTCACCGGAACGCATCGATCCGGGCAGCCGGAAATTTACTATCAAAAACACCCCTAAGATAGTCGGGGGGATGGAGCCCACGTCAACCAAGCTCGCCGCACTGCTCTACCGCCATGTTTCAGACAGGGTGTTGGAAGTATCCACGCCGGAAGTAGCGGAGATGGATAAAGTCTTTGAGAATGTTTTCCGCAGCGTGAATATAGCCCTGGTCAATGAGCTCGCCAAGCTCTGCGAAAAGATGAAGATCAATGTATGGGAAGTGATCAAGTCTGCATCCACAAAACCCTTTGGATATATGCCGTTTTATCCGGGCCCGGGGGTGGGCGGGCATTGCATTCCTCTTGATCCATATTACCTCGCCAGCAAAGCCAGGGAGTATTTCTTTCATACCAGGTTCATTGAGCTGGCTGCCGAGATCAATGAAACGATGCCTGAATATATTGTCGAGCAAACAGTTGCCGCTCTCAATACACGGGGCAAAAGTCTGAAGGGGTCCAAAATCCTTATACTTGGCGTAGCTTATAAGAAAGACATCGAGGACGTCAGGGAGTCTCCGGCTTTAAGGGTTATCGAACTGCTCATGGAGAAGAAAGCCACCGTGCATTACCACGATCCATACATCCCGGCTTTTAAGGAGGGCAACTGCAAATTGCGCTCGATCAAGCTGACCAAGAAGGTATTCAGCAACTACGATTGCGTGGCAATTGTAACCGATCACAGCTGTTATGACCTGAAATCGATAGTAAAGGAAGCCAAGCTGGTATTCGATACACGCGGATGCACGGTAGGCATGAAATCGGCGAACATTATCCGCCTTGGCGAATAGGTCTTTTCAGGATCCTGCAGCACTGATTAAGCGCGTTTAGCCACTTTCTTTATCTGGCCGTCCATTATCGATTCCACCAGGCCGGGGAAAAGCCTTTTCATGGTATGCGTGAACTTCGTGCCTGAGCCCGGCAGGATAAGAAACTGTCCCCTGCCCATGCCTGCCACCACCTCCCTGGCAACATCAATCGGTTTAATAAGGGAAGCGGATGAAGAAATTGCCCTGGTCTCCTCGGGTTTTATTCTGTTTGACTTCTCCAGCATGGGCGTATCTACATCGGGAGGACACAACACGGAAACGGAGATATTGAACCTCTTCAATTCGCTGCGCAAAGCTTCTGAGAAACCCATAACCGCGAATTTGGACGCGCTGTAAGCGGACAGGCCATAGACCCCTATGTAACCGGCGACCGAGGAAACATTGACTATATATCCGCCCCGCTTCTTCATATGAGGCAGCAGTATGGACACCGTATTCCATGTCCCGTTCAGATTGACATGAACGATTTCATCGAATTTAGCATGCGGGATATCTTCAAACCGCTGCGGAAATGAAATCCCGGCGCTGTTGATCAAAATGTCGGGAACTCCGAGATCGGACACCGCCTTATTGAGAACGTTTTCAGCCTGATCGCGCTGAGATACATCAAGCCCGAAAGCCATGAAACGTTGTTTCTGCGCGACCCTGTTCCCTTCGATTAGTACAAGAGACTTATCAAGCTGTTCCCGGCCGCGCGCAAAAATGGCTACATCGGTTCCCCTGGCGGCCAGCAACCCGGCGCAGGCCAGGCCTATGCCGCTTGACCCACCTGTAACAAAGGCAATTTTCCCGGTAAATTCTTTAAGCTTCATCATCAGTCAACCACCTTCGTAAGCTCGTTATTTTCAGCAAGTAGCCGGACGAGCCCGAGCACCAGCTATCTTAACCGCCGCATGAGCTGCTGTAAAGCGCGGACTCTATCCGGACCTAACCCAGGTCAACAAGGTCCTTCATGCCGGAGCGCAAGCGCGAGAGCTGGATAAAGTGGGTGGGATTAATGAACAGCTCCGTCAGGTTGGCAATGTCATCGATAGTCGCACCCTTCTTCAGCAGGTACAGCAGGTACTGGAACGAGTCTTTGCCTCCGTATCCTACATGCTGAGCTCCCAGGAACTTGCGGCTCTTTGCATCGTAGATAATCTTCTGGAAGCCGGACAGGTCAGTCCACTGGTGAGCATATTGCATGCTTCCTTCCGCCAGAGGCAACGGCAGCCAGTTCTTGTAGCCCTGTATCGGCATCCTGGCCACAAAGACCTGCCCAACCTTCTCTTTGGCCTCTTTCTCGGTCATACCAACCCAGGTGGTCTCGTAGAACGTGTGCAAGGTATCGGCAAACAGATCGGTCTCAAATTCCGCAGGAGCGCCGAGAATGTTCTTGGCCGCCATCATACCGCCCTGCCTGGCCTTCCACATCTCCATGACGCCTCCGGTTATATCGCCGCTGGCATATATCCCGGGTACGTTGGTTGCCATGTGTTTGTCAATAATTATCTCTTTCTTAGTGCCGGTTTTAACACCGACCGGAGTGACAATGTCGGAGCGTGGGGTGCAGCCGGTTCCCAGGTAGACAAGATCTGCCTTAATTGTCTTCTCCACGCCGTCTTTACCCTTGACCGTTACAGACTTGACCGAGCCGCTCCCGTTGATCGAGACCAGCGTGGTCTCATCGAGCACGGGCAGACCCCTGATCTTCATCATGCGCAGGGTATATTCCCGCACATCATCATCGATAGGGAACTGGCTGAGAGCCGGCATCATCTCCACCACAGTGGTGTTGCAGCCTACCGCGTTAAAAAAGGCGGCCCAGGGCAATCCGCTCTTGGAGGCGCCCACAACAACTACATCCCTGGGCTCATAGTCGAGCTCGAGGAAGTCCGCATAGGTATATACGCCCTTGAGATTGGTCCCGGGCACGGGAGGCACTGACGGGCCGGCGCCGGCCGCCACTATGATGTTCTTCGTTTTAAACTCGCCCTTGCCCTCGACTTTTACAGTGTGCGCATCAAGCACGGAAGCGCGCTGGTTGAGCAGGAACTGCAGCTTGAGCTGTTCCTTGCTCTGATGAAACATGAAATCGAAGACATACTCGCGGCCGATAATAAAATCTCGAAGGACGGGCAGTATTTCAACTTTGCCGTTTTTCCTGGGGAACTTGGGCCAGTACTCTTTCTTATCCCATATCCTGGCCTTGTCCAGCTCGACTGCGATCTCGTACAGGTAATGGTGCAGCACGCAGGCATTCTTGCAGCACTTCCCGCCCAGGTGGTTGTCCGCCTCGATGGTCAGCTGGTTTCCGCCCATAGCGCGGAAATACGAGGAGCCGAACCTGCCCGATGCTCCGCCTCCGATAAATATAGCGTCCCACTCCCTGGTGGAGGGATCATAATTGTCATACGGCCTTCTGTCATCATAAAAAGTTGTCATTAGCTTTCTCCTGCATATTAGTTAAATAAGGTTCAGTCCTTTAAAACGTGCGTAACTGTACGCACGCAATCGAGCTTATTACAGGTCGTTTCCAGCTTGTCCAGGTTCCTGAAGGCCAGTCCGAAGTTGTCCTTATTAAGCTTGACTTTGCAGACAAAGCATTTCAGTTTCCCGGCAACGAGGTTGTCCCAGATACCCAGGTATTGCAGGTGGTCCTTGATTTCGCCCTGATAAGATTGAAGACGCATTTTATGCCTCCTGTTTTAACAAGCAATATTATTTGACGTAGAACCTGGGCCTGATCCTGGTCCAGAAGGATGGGCAGGCCATCACCCGCGGATTCTTACCAACGACTTTCTCGGCTATCTTCATTGCCTCTTTGAAATCCCTGGCAGGAGTGCAACCGACATCCCTGGCTGAACCCGGACCGCCGGTGCCGCTTACCTGCACCTGAGCCAGAGGATTATCCATACCCGGCACACCCGCCATGATGATCTTATTGGCCTGGTTGAGCGCGTACTCGCTTTCGTACATCAGCCAGAAGCCGTGGACCGGCGCGTAGGCATGAGCATGACGGTATTTAAAGATTAGATCCTCGCGATGCCTGAACTCCTCCTCATAGATTGACAGCTCCCGCATGGAGAAGCAGTTCCGGTATAGATCGAGTATCTCCGCATAAGACGGGTGCGACCTCTCGTCTATCGTGCCGTCGCAATGCGCCAGCGCGATGACAACGCCGCCTTCCCTCAGCAATGGTTTATTGACCCACATACGTACGGGAGCGCAGGCCGCAGCCAGGGCGATAAGAGGATTGCTGGTCTCGCCGTAAAGCGAATAGCGCGGCACACCATAAATAAGCACATCGGCCTGAGGCACCTCCATATGGTAGATGCTCTCGGCGAACTTCCAGGTGGGCTCATTGATCTCAGGAGAATAGCCGGCGAAAACTCCGGCAGGGACGCCGCCGGCGGTGGGGACGACATCGACATAGAATACACGCTTGCCTGTGAATTTCTCGATCTGGGCCATGACCGCTTCCTTGTGAGCGCGGTACAGCATAGTATGCTGGTTGCCGTGGCAGGAATCGGGATGGCCTACTACCGGAAAGCCGTGCGTTGATGTCATGCTGCGTGTGCTGGGGAAACCGATGATAACGCCGGTGCCCGTCATACCACCCCAGTTCGAAACGACCACCGTGCCGGTATAAATGAAAAGATCGGAATCCTGCAGCGCCCTGTTATACTCTACATAATCTCCCAATGCAGAGGTGCCCATATATACGAGGTTCTCGTCATCGTGGCAATCATGATTATTAATCCTCGACGCGCTGCCGGCGGGCGCAAACCTGTCATACAGATCAGCACCCAGACAAGCCCTCAGCTGCAGAGGGGTCCACTTGCAGTGATTCCCGCTGCCGCACAGCAAATATATATTCTGCTCTTTTACACCTGCCTTGAGGAGCTCTTCCACCAGAATGGGTATGATCATCTGCCGCGGCTTGCCCGGCCGCGACGGGTCATCAAAACCGATGGTAACTTTGCCGTTACGCGCTTTTTTAGCCAGCTCGGCCAGGGATGGCGCGCCGATCGGTTTGGCAATAGCATCTCTTATAGCCTTCTCGGGGTCCTGCAGGGCCGGAGGATTGGGGATCTCTCCTAAAACCGTATCTCCCGGCACATCGATATCTATCTTCCTATCCCAGTAGTCAGCCTGGATTGTTTTGTTGCTCACCGTTATCCTCCTTAACTATTAAAATCGATATTGATTCATCTACTGATCACGTTCAGAGGCGGCCCCATAATATCACAGGTGTAATCTCTCTCCAACCCAATAAAATCCTATTAACGGCATTAGACAAATTATACAAATATTGTATAATTTAATCAACTAAGCG
>CAZDXZ010000071.1:0-7991 GCA_964509615.1 uncultured Dehalococcoidales bacterium | reverse complement strand
ATTGTTATTATCATAAATGAGCAACTATTTTTGGCATTTATACCCGCAATGACGGGAACGGGACGAGCCGAGCAATCTCTGCTCATCACTATAAATATGTACTATAATATGAAATCATGTGCTTTAAACTCATGCGGGAGGACATCCGCGCCGCCATGGACCGCGATCCGGCAGCGCGCAGCGCCTGGGAAGTCTTTTTCCTTTACCCGGGCCTGCATGCGCTGTGGTGGCACCGCGCCGCCAATTTCTTCTACAGGCACAAATGCTACTTCACAGCCCGGGTCATCTCGCAGATCAACCGCTTCTTCACGCAGATCGAGATACATCCGGGCGCTACCATAGGCCGCCGCTTCTTCATCGACCACGGCGCGGGCGTGGTGATCGGCGAGACATCCGAAATCGGCGATGACGTCCTCATGTACCAGGGCGTGGTGCTGGGCGGGACCACGCTCTATAAAAAGAAGCGTCACCCCACCATCGGCAACAACGTCGTCATCGGCTCAAGGGCCGTTATACTGGGCGCCATCACCATAGGTGAGGGCGCCAGGATAGGCTCGGGATCGGTGGTGATCAAGCCCGTGCCGCCCGGGGCAACCGTGGTAGGCGTGCCGGGCCGTATCGTGGAAGAGACGAGAGAGCACGTTATCGACCTGGACCACAGTCGTCTGCCCGACCCGGTGGCCGAGGCCATCCGCCTGGTGCTGGCTGAGAACGACAAGCTGGATGAGCGCATACGGCGTCTCGAGAACACAGCGGGCCTGGTCCCGCCGGAAGACGAATTGAAGCAGGCTGAGTCCAAGGTCAAACGCGAGTTCGACGAAAGCTACGAGATTTAAGTATTTACCCGGCATTTCGCATGCGTCTCCAGCTATAGACAACAGATGTTTGCCCATCCAAATCAAACGGTTTAAAATTAGGCGATTATCCTGATATGAAGGCTATTATATTGGTCGGCGGCCAGGGCACCCGCCTGCGCCCGTTGACCTACTCGCTGGTCAAGCCGATGGTCCCTGTGGCCAACAGGCCCTTTATAGAGCACGTTATTCGCAAGCTGGCCCTGCACGGCATCGACGAAATTGTGCTGGCCATGGGCTACAGGCCCGACTCGATTTATGCCTATTTCAAGGACGGGAGCGGACTGGACGTCAAGCTGACCTACAGCCTGGAGGACAGTCCGCTGGGCACCGCCGGCGCCGTTAAAAACGCAGCCCGCCATATTAAGGAAGCCGTCTTCGTTCTCAACGGGGACTGCTTCACGGACCTGGATTATTCCGAGATGCACAGGCAGCATAAAGACCATCAGGCCAGGGCGACCATCGCGCTCACGCATGTCGAGGATCCCACCAGGTTCGGCGTGGTCGAAACGGATGGCTCCGGACATGTCCTGCGCTTTATAGAGAAGCCGAAGTGGGAGGACGTGACCAGCCACTGGATCAATGCGGGGGTATATATACTGGAGCCGGAGGTGCTGGATTATATACCGGACGACCGGTTCTACATGTTCGAAAACGGTGTATTTCCCCACCTGCTGCAGCAGGGCGAGCCCTTTTACGCCTATCGCAGCACCGCATACTGGATCGACATGGGCACGCCCGAGCAGTACCATCGCGTCAACAGCGATTTGCTGCTGGGCAACTGCTCCTCGCCCCTGCACACGGCGCGCGATATCATCCTGGGCCAGGCGTGCGAGATACATCCATCCGCCCGCTTGAGCGGACCGGTTATGCTGGCCGATGGGTGCAGCGTGGGCGCGCAGACGCGTATAACCGGCCCCGCCGTCATGGGACTCAACTGCCGCATAGCTGAAGGCGCGGTCATCGAGAACTCCCTGCTGTGGGACGACATAACCGTTGCCGAGGGTGCGATCGTCATTAACAGCATTATTGCCAGCGGTGCTAAGATAAATAAAGGTCAACGCCTGGAAGGGCAAACCATAAACCACAGGGCGCCAACTGCATAATAATTAAATATATTGGAGGCGAGATGGCTGACAATGTAAAAAGCGTTAGCGAAAAGGAATTCAAGGCAAACGTGCTGGACGCGGCCCGGCCGGTGCTGGTGGATTTCTGGGCGGTGTGGTGCGGACCCTGCAAAATGATCGCGCCGCTCGTTGACGAGCTGGCCGGCGAATACAAGGACAAAATAGAATTCGCCAAGGTCAACGTGGATGAGGCGCCGAAAGTAGCCTCCAGCTACAACGTGATGAGTATTCCTACGCTTATCCTATTCAAGGGAGGCAAGCCCTTCGAGCAACTGGTGGGCTACCGCCCCAAGAAAGACATACAGAAACTTCTGGATAAGGCCTTGGCTTAGCCGTGGGCCAGTTAAACGATGTCACCTATTGGACAGCTTTCATAGCCGGTTTGCTGTCTTTTGTTTCGCCCTGCGTTCTCCCTCTGGTGCCCGCCTACCTGGCCAACCTGGCGGGAGCATCGGCAATTGAAACGGGCGCCGGCCGCAGGGTCTGGCCCACGCTGCTGCACAGCGTGGCCTTCGTGCTGGGCTTCTCCATCCTCTTCATACTGATGGGAGCTTCGGCCGGCCTGATCGGGTCCTCCATCGTGGCATACTCTGATACCCTGCGCATTATCTCCGGCATAGTCATCATCATTTTCGGCATCTTCCTCATAGCCGCCTATAAAATACCCTGGCTCAACTATGAGAAAAGGCTGCATCTGCAGGGGGCGCGCAATCCCGGCTATCTCAGGTCGCTGCTGATCGGGGCGGCCTTCGCGGTGGGATGGACCCCCTGCATAGGACCAATCCTCGGCTCGATTCTTTTTATCGCGTCCTACACCGGCGAGACGGCCAAGGGCGCCCTGCTGCTGGCCGTCTACTCCCTGGGCATGGGCATACCCTTCCTGCTGATCGGCCTGGCCTGGAGCTATATAGTGCCTTTCTGGCGCGGTATCAACCGCCACCTGGGGCTCATTTCAATCATAAGCGGCGTACTGCTTATAATAGTCGGTATATTGATGCTCACCGGCCAGCTAACCTGGCTCAGCCGGTTTGCAACCTGAATGCGTTATAACAGGAGAAAGACATCCATGAAATTTGCATTGCCCGTCATCCTCACGGCTCTCTGCTGCGCCGTCCTTCTGTCCGCCTGCGGCACGCCCTCCACGGCCTGCCCTAAAATCGGAGACAGGGCGCCCGACTTCACCCTACCCAGCACCGATGGGAAAAACGTGAACCTGAGCGACTATGCCGGTAAACCCGTTATTATCAACACCTGGTCGACCAGCTGTATCGAATGCAAGAGAGAGATGCCGTATTTTAAAGAAGTTGTGGACCAGTACGGCCCGAAGGGACTGGTCTTCCTGTCCGTGAACACGCAGGACAGCGCCAATACCACCAGGACCTACCTGACACAAAACGGATACAACTTCACAACGCTTATTGATTTAAAGACGGTTATTTATAAGAAATTCTGCTGCCCCAAAAACGCCGACCCCAACACCTTTTTCATCGGGGCGGACGGCAATATCAAATCCATCAAGATCGGCAGCTTTGCCACCAAGGAGGAACTGGTCAGCGAAGTCCAAAAGATCATGCCCTAGCGCATGGAACCGATCAGTGCTCCTTCCATGAACGGTGAATATCATGGATTTTTCAAAATCAAACCGATTGCTCTGGATAGTCCTGGCTGCAATAATCGTTGTGATTGCGGCCGCAGCTGTCACGGACAGAGCGATACATTCACCAGCCCCTGCTCCGGCCGCCGGTTCACCCGCTGAACTCCCTGGAAAGGTGATAACGGGAACGAAGATCGGCCTTGCCGCACCCGATTTCACCCTCCCGACCACGGATGATAAGGAGTTCAAACTCAGCGACTACCGCGGTAAAAACGTAATACTCAACTTCTGGGCCTCCTGGTGCGGCCCCTGCCGTCTGGAAATTCCGGCCTTTAAAGAGCTTCACGAAAGATACAAAGACGGCAACACCGTGCTCGTTGCTGTAAATTCTCTGGACGATCCTGCCAGTGCGTCATACTACGCCAGAGCCAGCGGCCTGGATTTTATTATTCCCGTGGACCCGCGCGGCGTTGTAACCGACCTCTATAATATCAGGGGCATGCCGACCACATATTTTATCAACGACCGGGGCATCATCACGTCCATTAAGATCGGCCCATTTATCAGCATTAACGAGATAGAAGAGCGTATGGAATCATTCAAATAAAGCTGACCGGACATTAAAATTCAGTTATAATATGTCAAATACGGTTTATTAACATGAGTGATAATACTAGCCTGCTCAAGAAAGTTGAGCTGGACAAATGCCGCGAGGAACTGGCTCTGCTGCAGAGCCGCTTCAAAGTGGGAGAGATCGGAAACGACGTGTTTGATTCCGAGAGCAAGATCCTGCTCAACAGGATAAGCCTGCTTGAAAAAGAGGTAAATAAAATTCCCCTGTCTGCAGGCGAGAAATTAAAAAAACACCGGGCGCTCATAGTTATTATAGCTGCAGTGCTGCTCGGCCTGCTGCTTTGCACCACGGTGATACTGCTGGTGCCAAGGACGGGCACGGGCGTGGGCAATATCGCCCCCGACTTCGTCATGCAGATCAGCGACGATAATACCACGGCGCTCAGCTCCTTCCGCGGGAAAAATGTCCTGCTTGTCTTCTGGGACAGGGATTTCTGGGATGATCAATTCTTCAGCGTAAACGGCGTTGAGCGCAAGCTGTATACACCCGATAAGCTTAACGAGCTCCTGAATAAATATCCCACCGGCGATCTGGCCGTCATCGCAGTGGCCTCGGGTGCGGACAGCAGCGAGATAGACAAACTGATAAAGCAGTATGAAATAGCCTTCCCGGTCATCAGCGACACATCGGGCAAGCTCCGTTCAAGCTACAACATCTCCTATGAGCCCACCAGCATTTTTCTGGATAAGAACGGAGTCATAAGGTCCAGGGTGGAAGGGCCCATCATTACCCTGTCCGACTACGAGCAGATCATCCACGCCGCCGGCAGCGGGCGCAGCCTTAATACGGCGCAGGCGCCCATATCGAATGTGATCGTGCAGTCCGGTAACGAGAAAAAAGCCACGGTATCCTGGAGCACCTCACTGCCCACCACTACGCAGGTCGACATCGACGGAAAGAACATACTGACGGTGATAACGCCCGCTCCGGTTACCCTGCATGCGCTCAACATCAATGACCTGTCTCCCAGCACCTCATACCATATCAGGATACTTTACAACGTCAACCAGGTTAATGTGTCGGAGCATTCCTTCAGCGCGCTGGCCGATACAATAGTGTCCAAACGCTACCTGGCAACCACTTCAGGAACGGATTCGAGCTACCCGGAGATATCGGGAGCCGGCGCCAGCATGCTTACCGATACTTCCATACTGATTACATGGAAGACCGACGAGCCCGCCGGCGGCGAAGTCGATTTCAGCATCGGCAAGGACCCGGTCAGCACGCAATCCCAGGGAAACGGTCTGACCATCTGGCATACGGTCAAGCTCGACAACCTGAATCCGGAGACCGAGTACATTATAAAGATCAGGTCCACAGACGCCAGCGGAAAGGAGTCGGTCCAGGACCTGCCCCCGGTCAGGACGCTGAGTGTGGTGGAGACGGGTCCCCAGGTGGGCAGACGGGCGCCTGACTTCAGCCTGAAGTCCCTGGACGGCACGGAGTATACCGTGAGCCAGTTCCAGGGCCGTAAGGTCATGCTCAATTTCTGGCTGGAGGGCTGCCGCGCCTGCGAGCTGGAGATGCCCATTATCCAAACTGCCTACGACAAATACGGACGCGACGAGCTTGCCATACTGGCTGTCAGCGTGCGCGGAGACCCGGAAAAGGTCAAATATTTCGTAGCCAACCAGAGCTTAACGTTCCCCGTACTGATGGATAACGACGGTGAGGCGGACGCCCTCTACAAAGGGCCTGCCTTCCCCACTACCTTCTTCATAGACTCCACCGGCATTATCCGTGAGATCAAAACCGAACGATTCCAGACCCTCAGCGAGATCGATGACGCGCTGTCCAAATTGGACTGCTGCAAATAGGCCTGTTTAACGGGTTGAGGGGGCAACAATATGGGTAACAGACGTCATTACATCACGTGGCTGGTAGTGCTTGGCGCGCTCTTCACCTTCGGCACTGCCGGCTACATGCTGATCGAGCAGTGGAATTTCTTCGACTCTTTCTATATGACGGTACTTACCATCGCCACGCTGGGCGGCGAGGTGCACCCCCTTTCCAATGCCGGCCGCATCTTTACCATCATTCTCACGCTGTTCGGTGTCGGCACCGTCATCTATATCCTTACAAATATCGTTCAGGTGACGCTGGAAACTGAGTTCGGATCGTTCAGGAGGTCCCGCATGGAAGCCAGAATCAGGAAGCTTGAAAACCACTTCGTGCTGTGCGGCTACGGCCGCGTGGGCGAGGCCATAGCCGGCACGCTGATAAAACAGAAGTCCGACTTCGTGGTCATAGACCACAGTATCAACAGCTATAACCGCGCCATCGAGGACGGCTGCCTGGCCATCATGGACGACGCCACCAAGCACGATGTCCTCAAACACGCCGGCATCGAAAAGGCCCAGGGGCTGATCGTCGCTTTTGGCGACGATGCCTACAATACCTATGCCGTGCTGACCGCGCGCGAGATCAATCCCATGATGACCATTATCGGACGTGCCAACAACAACGACGCCGTGCGCAGGCTCAAGCAGGCCGGCGCCACTCATATCATCCTTCCCGAGGTGATAGGCGGACAGCAGATGGCGCGCCTGGCCCTCAGGCCGACCACGGTCCAGTTTATCGAAACGGTCCTGGCTGACAACGAGGGTGAGTACCTGGTGGAAGAGGTCTTTATCAACGAGAACTCAACGCTCATCGGCAAGACCATCAAGGATATCGAGGAGAAGTTCGCCGGTGTACGCATCATGGCTATCAGGGAGAAGGACGGCGATATCGTCATCAATCCCGCCCTGCATACCGCCATCGAGGTTGGCGGCAGCCTCACCGCCTTCGGCGCCATGCAACAGCTTCAGGAGATCGAAGGCTGCTGCTCTCTCAGCCGTGACAGCAGGGGACACATCGTGCCCGACCTGTAGCTTCCAGGCCGCAGCCTAAAGTAAGAGAAATCTTCCCCCGGCTCAGGGGCCTTCTGGCAACATCCGGGGTTATACTGTAAGATTTATCAGGCCTTAATCCGGTTAATTTTCTTCATAAGGACTTACCGATGAGTTTACGCGTTAAAAAAACACTGCTCTTCATCCTGCTGACCTTCTTCGTCGACTGGTCGCTCGTTTTCCTCTACATCACGCTGGGCGGCAAGGTCGACAGCCTGGGCATCGTGCTGCTGGCCTCGCTGTACATGTTTGTGCCGATGATAATGGCGATTATCGTGCAGAAAGCCATTTTCAAGCAGCCGCTGGCCGGACCGATGGGCATATCCTTCAGGGTCAATCAGTGGTTCTTCGTGGCATGGTTCCTGCCTCCCATAATCGCCTTCGCCGTCATGGGAGTCAGCCTGCTCATGCCGGGGATAACCTTCTCCCCCGATATGTCGGGCTTTATCGACCAGATGGCCGCCTCCCTCACCCCGGACCAGGTCAGCCAGGTAAAAGAGCAGCTGGCCTCCATGCCGGTTCATCCCATCTGGCTGGTGCTGGTGCTGGCCCTCATCTCCGGAACGACCGTCAATGCGATCCTGGGATTCGGCGAGGAGCTGGGCTGGCGCGGCTTCCTGCAAAAAGAGCTGTCCGTCATGGGCTTCTGGAAATCATCCGCGCTGATCGGGTTTATATGGGGCGTGTGGCACGCGCCGCTGATCCTGCTGGGGCTGAATTACCCGCAAAATCCACAGCTCGGCGTGCTATTGATGACAGGCTGGACCATGCTGCTGGCGCCCCTCTTCAGCTACATCCGCCTCAAGTCGCGCTCCGTCATCGCCGCCTCGATCTTTCACGGCACCATCAACGCCGTGCCCGGCCTGGCTGTTATACTTATATCCGGGGGAA
>CAZDXZ010000070.1:0-8343 GCA_964509615.1 uncultured Dehalococcoidales bacterium | reverse complement strand
ACGTACAACGCTGTCTTGACAGCCCATTACCGCCGGATTATCCTAAATACATTTGATATGACTGAAAAATACGAAATCAATGCCTTTCAAAAGGAGGAGTCCTGGCGGCTCTTCAGATATATCGGCGAGCTGGTAGAGGGGTTCGACAAGCTTTCGGGCATCGAACCGGCCGTGACCATCTACGGATCGGCGGTCGCAACGGATAACCAGACCGATTACCAGAACGCGCGCCGGATAGCCTATCTGCTGGGGAAACAGGGTTTCAATATAGTCACGGGCGGAGGCCCGGGCATGATGGAGGCTGCCAACCTGGGGGCAAGCGAGGCCGGCGTTAAATCGGTCGGGCTGAACATCGTCCTGCCCAAAGAGCAGAAATGCAATACCTATTCGAACCTGACCATCAATTTCAATCACTTCTTCGTGCGCAAGGTAATGCTGGTCAAATACGCCACCGCCTTCGTTATCATGCCGGGCGGCCTGGGAACGCTGGACGAGCTGACCGAGGTGCTTACGCTGATACAGACCAGCAAGATCAAGCCTTTCCCCGTCATACTGTTTAACTCCACTTTCTGGCGCGGCTTTCTCGACTGGCTGCAGACTACCGTGCTGGCCTCGGGCTATATTTCCGACGAAGACCTGCGCCTGCTCAGGATTACAGACAAACCGGAGGAGGTGCTCGAGATCGTCAGCACCTGGTATCTCAGGCAGGCTATAGTAGGCAGGCAGGCTATTGATTAATCTGTCCTTTCACGGTGCAGCGCGCACGGTAACGGGCTCGCGGCATCTGCTCGATATCAACGGATACCGCATTCTGCTCGACTGCGGACTGTTCCAGGGCCGCAGGTCCGAGACCTATGAGCGCAACATGCATTTCTCGTTCGACCCGAAGTCGGTCGACTCGGCCATCATCTCGCATGCTCACATGGACCACCTGGGAAACCTGCCCAACCTGGTCAAGCAGGGATTCAGGGGCGAGGTCAACTGCACGTCGGCCACGCTCGACCTGGCCAATATCATGCTCACGGATTCGGCCAGCATCCAGGAAAGCGATATCGAGTATGTCAACAAGGTGCGCCGCAGACATAATGAGCCGCCGGTGGAGCCGCTTTACGATTCGACCGACATATCGCCCACACTGAAACTGCTGCGCGGCAACTCCTACGAACAGAGGTTTGTCCTGGCCGATGGCATCAGCGTTATCTTTCACGACGCGGGCCATATACTCGGCTCGGCCATCACTGTCATCAACATCGTGGATGGGGATAGGCGGCTGTCTGTATGCTTCACGGGCGACCTCGGGCGCAAGGACATACCCATTATCCGCGATCCCTTCGTGGTTACCGATGCCGATATCCTGATTATCGAGAGCACCTACGGCAACAGGCTGCACTCGGATATTCACCAGGTCCTGGACAGGCTGGCAGCGGTGATCAATGAAACCATCGCCAGGGGCGGCAAGCTGATAGTCCCTTCTTTCGCCCTGGAACGGACCCAGGAGCTCATTTACTGCCTGCACCGGTTGAAGCTGGGCAGCCGTATCCCCGACTTTCCCATCTACGTCGACAGCCCGCTGGCCATCGACGCGACCGATATTTTCAGGGTCCACCCGGAATGTTACGATGCCGAGACGGCGCAGATGCTCCGGACCGTGGCTGACCCGTTCGGTTTCCGCGGCCTGCGCTACGTATCAACGGTAGAGGAGTCCAAGCACCTCAATGATATTAGAACACCCATGATGATCATCGCGGGATCAGGCATGGCCGAAGCCGGGCGCATCCAACACCATCTCAAAAACAATATCAGCAATTCCAACAACACGGTGCTTATCGTGGGCTGGCAGGCTGAGAACACACTGGGACGCAAGATCGCGGAAAGATGGCCTGAAGTGACCATTTTCGGTGAAAAGCACAAGCTGCGTTGCCGTGTGGAGATTTTTAACGAGTTCAGCGCCCATGCCGACCGCAACGATCTCATCAGGTGGGCTGAGGCCGGACGGGAAAGGTGGCAGAGGGTTTTCGTCATTCACGGGGAAGAACAATCGGCGCTTGTCCTGGCGGATGCGTTTACGGAACTGGGTCTAAAGGATGTTGCCGTGCCCGATCAGGGGCAAACTTTTCAACTGTAGATTCACCGATACTCCCAATAAGTATCATCAATGGCCGAATTTTATCTGCACATTCTCGACGATCTGCGTCAGCCCTGGAACGAAATACTGCGCTCCGGGTCCGCTCCGCTTTTCTCGTCGCCTGGCTGGGCTGAGATCTGGTGGAAACATTTCGGCCGGGACAACAGCCTGTATGCCGGCGCAGTGGAAGAGGCAGGGCAGGTAATCGGCATCGCACCGCTGCAGATGCAGGACGGCACGCTCAGCTTCATCGGCAGCGATAACCTGTTCGATTTCCAGGATTTCATTATTGAAAAAGGACGCGAGCAGGCTTTCTTTCGCACCCTGCTGCGCCACTTGAAGGAAACAGCAGCGGTAAAACTGGACCTGGGGCTGCTCCTGCCGGATTCCAGCGTGCACAGGTGGCTCGTACCGCTGGCGCAAGAGGGTGGACTCGAGGTGAGCTGCCTGCAAGAGGATGTCACGGTGTCGCTGGACCTGCCAGTCGATGCGGCGGCATACCTTGCGCTGCTCAGCGGCAAACAGAGGCACGAGCTGCTGCGCAAGGAACGGCGCTTGAACGAGGAGGGTGAAGTATCCTACCGGGTGCATGACCGGGCAGACGATGGCGACATAGACCTCTTTTTGCAATTTTTCCGGGAAAGCAGAGAGGATAAAAACCGGTTCCTCACACCGCCGGTTGAGCTTTTCATGAGGGAGATCATTCAGTCAGGCAGGTCCGGCGGCACCCTGCGGCTGGGCATACTGGCACTGAATAACCGGCCGGTTGCTGCCACCCTTTGTTTCGAATACCTGAACGGCATGTACCTGTATAACAGCGGCTATTCTCCCGATTACCGCTGGCTGAGCGCCGGGTTGCTTTCCAAGTACTACAGCATCATGGGCAGCATTACGAAAAGAAATAAGAGCTATAATTTCCTGAAAGGCGCTGAAAAATATAAATTTCACCTGGGCGGAAAAGAGACCGCACTTTTTAGATGTATAATTAACCTTTAGATACCCGGATACCGGAATAAGCCTTCGATGGACCATTTACGCATAGCTTTATTAAGCTTACATACCTGCCCCTGGAGCAGGCCGGGCGGCCGCTACACGGGCGGAATGAACGTTTATATCAGAAACCTGTGCCTTGAGCTCGAAAAACTGGGCATAACTGTAGACGTATATACCTGCTGTCATGAAGGCAACGAGCCCTGCAACTTCAGCGCATCCGCCTGCCGCACGGGACTGGTACATATCGGCGCCGGCGCCGCTGGGCACGGACGGGCAGACTATGCCCTCAATCTGGCGCAGACAGTTGATGCGTATTGCCGGGACCGGGGACTTCGTTATGACATTATACACAGCCACTACTGGCTTTCGGGGCTGGCCGGCAGCTACCTGAAGGAGATGTGGGGCGCACCGCACATCACCATGTTTCACACACTGGGTGCACTTAAGAACGGCGCCCTGCCGGGCTTGCAGGAGCCCGAGTACAGAATAGCTACTGAAAGATCGGTCATGAGCACCTGTGACCGCATCATCGCCTCGACCACGATGGAAAAAAAGGCAATGGTCTACAAGTACGGGGTGGATGCGGACAAAATACGCATCATCCCCTGCGGTGTAAATACCAGGCTTTTTCACCACGTGCCAAAATCGGCGGCCCGCGCCGCCTGCGGCCTTCCCGAAAAGAAAACGCTTCTCTTTGTCGGCCGGCCGGACCCGATCAAAGGACTCGATAATCTGCTCCAGGCAGTATCGCTGCTGGGGCGCGAAAACGACCTGCAGCTCGTGATAACAGGTTGCGGCGATCAATGGATGGGCAATGCCGGTCAGACCGCCGACTGCGGAGGTGACGGCACAAGGGACCGCGTGATTTTTACAGGGCCGGTCGACCACGAAAAAATGTACCTGTATTACAACTCAGCCGATCTCTGTGTCATACCGTCTTATCACGAGAGCTTCAGTCTGACCGCCCTTGAATCGATCTCCTGCGGCACGCCTGTGCTCGCGACACGCGTGGGAGAGATACCCGAGATATCCCGACTATCTGATTTATGTAAAATAATGCCCGATAACAGACCCGATACCCTGTCTGCATACATTGGCACACACCTCGAGGGCAATCCGCCGGAAGCGTCCCCCGCGGGCGTGGAGTTTTCAATGAACTATGGCTGGGACTCGATTGCGGACAGGATGGTATGTGAATACACGAGCATCTTGAAAACGCCTGGAGAAGCTGTACTGACAGCGCCATCGTGCGAATACTATATCCACAGAGGAATATGATATGACTGATAAATTCGATCTTATGGTGATAGCACCGCACCCCGACGATCCCGAATTCGGAATCGGAGGCACGGTAGCGCAATGGGTCAAAGACGGCAAACGAGCTGTGTATATTATTTGCACCAACGGCAATAAGGGCACGGACGACCCCGCCATGACGCCGGAGCGGCTGACGGAGATCAGGAAGGGAGAACAGACGGCTGCGGCGAACTCGCTGGGTGTAACCGAGGTCATCTTCCTGGACTACGAGGACCAGTCCATCGAGGACACGCCGGAGTTCCGCAAGGAGCTGGTCAGGGTGATACGCACCTACAAGCCGGATATCGTGGCTGCCCCCGACCCTTATAGAAAATACGTCTGGCACCGTGACCACCGCATCACGGGGCAGGTGGTTCTGGATGCTGTTTATCCCTTCGCCCGGGACCGGCTGTCTTACCCGGACCTGATAAAGGACAATTATCAGCCGCATAAGGTCAAGGAGCTTTTATTCTGGGGAGCCGAGCAGCCCAACTACTTCAGCGATGTCACCGCCACGTTTGACAGGAAGATCTCGGCGCTCAAGTGCCACCAGAGCCAGGTAAGCCATTTTCCCAAAGGCTGGGAAGAGGCCTACCGCAACGTGTTATCCGGCTACGGTAAAGACCATGGATACGATGTCGCCGAGACGTTCTACCGCGTTGTATTGCCGCCCTAGTCTCCCTCTATGAGGACGACCATTTCTCGGCCAGGTTACCGATGCCCGGCAGCTTGAACATCTGTCCCTGATAGGCTTTGACCATAAGCAGTATCCAAAGCACCAGCGCGAGTATCCAGATGATCCATCCTATCACAGGTATGAATCCCAGGATAACACAGGCGCCGAAGGTTATGATCGACTGCATGGCATGGAACTTGACGAACTGACTATCTTTTTCAATCAGGAAAAAGATCAGGCCTGTGACCCAACCGACCAGATAGCATAATAGTCCGGCAACATTCTCTTCCATTCCGGTTGATGATTTAGCCATTGCTCAAACCCCCCTCTCTTTTATTGTCGAAAGAATAACTGCCTCGGCGGCGGTGTGTCAATCGAATATCCTCGTCGACCCGCCGGTGTTATATCTTTTTCCCCGCCCTGATTGCAGCGTACGTTACAATGGCAATCAGTATGGCGCCAACGGCTATGACCACTATGGCCCAGCCAGGCACAGTACCCGCATCCGGTGCACCATGGTCAGCTTTTGACGGGGCGGATTCTGTGCTGAACGTAAATACAGAGCCGGCGTCACCCGGTACCGGTTCTACGGCGGAGACCTGCCAGAAATAAGACGTGTCATAATCGAGCCTGACCTGCAGCGAATACGCAGTGGTTGAGGTAAAGTCTTCCACTATAATATTCTGCAACTGGGCGTCCCTGGCTAAGATAAATCTGTATTTGGTTGTATCCGGATAGCCGGCCCAGCTGAAAGCCAGGGGGCTTACCGGGCAGCCCGTTGCCCCGCTGGCAGGGCTTAAAGCCTGCAAACCGTACGAAGGTGTATTGACTGCATATCCCGGCCTGATGCTGAAAGGCACAGGCTCTGACCACGGACTGGCTATTCTCTGTCCCGTGGCTGCCTGCGTGGTGCGCACCCTCCAGTAATAAGTATGCCCCGCCTCAAGCGTCCCGGGCGGATACCAGAAAGCGGGCGCCGTTGAATCGGCAGGGACAAGTATCCCCGAATCATAGACTTTCAAAGTGAAGAGCGGGTCCCTGGCAATCTGTACTTGATAATCGCCCGACAGGCAGTAATCTTCCCAGACCATATCTATCGACGAGTTTCGTCCCGTCACAGGGTCCACATCGACCACGTTGACCGCATTATCCGCAGGCTGCTGCGGAGCGGAGACGCTCAGCGTAACAGACCTTGTCCTGGTGCCGGCGGCGTTAACAGCGGTAAGTTTATAAGTAGTCGTATACAGCGGCGATATGGCGGCCTGTCCGGACGGCGCCACCTCACCTATGCCGTGGTCGATATACACAGAAGAGACGTTCTTAACATCCCACGAAATAACGGCGGAAGACGTCCGCTCTATACCGGAAGGAGTGACTTTCAAATCGCTTATCTCAGGCAGCGTGGGCAGGTCTATCGAACCCGCACACAGCGCCGGAAGCGCAATATATGCAACGCATATGGCCAGCAGGAGAGAAGACGCCGACAGTAATAATACCGTGCTGGATGACCTTTTATTCATCGGTCCATCCTTTTTCCGTCATCACCCGGAGCCGTACTCCGGTCTTTTCACGTCCACGCCCGCTTTGATGAGGTAGTCATAATAGGAGGTAAGCTTGAGCAGTACCCTCGCGGCGCGATCGCCGGAAGTGTAATCGTAGTGATCGCCTGCCAGCTTCACCTGCTCCTCAGTAAAGGTCGTTGTGATGACCGGCTTGCCGTAGCTTTCGATCCACTGTGAGCTAAGCGCCCGCATCAGCCTGACGATCATATCATTGATGATATCCAGACGTGACCTTCCGGTCTTGGCCGCAAACGCCTTGCCGCTGGCCAGCTCGAGCAGGTCGTCCACCAGCACGTCATCTATCTTGCCGGAGAAACGTGCAGCGATAATAGTAACAGCAAGGTCCTCCACCTCCATTTTTCCCTGCAGGCCTAGCACCCAGGCAAGCATATCGATAAGCTGCTTGATGGCGGTCTCCGTTTTATATACGTTCCCCGACTTGATATCTTCGATAATGGGGATGATGGCCTGGAGGGCGCTGTCCCTGTTAGCCAGGTCTTCCGCCGACATTTTCTGTTCCTGGCTCGAGCGCTGCTGGAGCAGCAGGTTGCCGAAAAGTGTGAAGCCTCCGAAACCCATGAATATAAGCGAGTCGACCGTGTCCAGTTCCAGCAGCCTGGCGGGCGCAGTCAGATAAGCGACGAAATTGCGGTCGCCGGCGGGATCGACCGGGTTGCCGTGGCTCCACCTGGGAGGGAATATCTTGTTGAGCTCCTCAATCGTCTTGTCCGGCAATTTGACCACGTTCAGCCCGCCCTGTTCGCAGGCCTCGGCGCACAGCACGCCGTAGCTGCCGCCCGGAGTTATGATGGCGACGTTGCGCCCCCGCGGCAGCGGCTGCGTCAGGCACCCGATGGCGACATCCAGCATCTCCTCGGGACTGTCGACACGCATGGCGCCCATTTTCTTGAAAGCCGCATCGTATACTGCATCGCTGCCCGCCATGGCTCCCGAATGCGATCTGATGGCCTCAGCCGCGGCGGCCGATTTACCCGGTTTTAATACGATAACAGGCTTGGTGAGCGTGACATTGGAGACTATATCCATAAACCTTGCCCCGTCATTGAGGCCTTCTATATAGGTCATGATCGCCTTGACCCGCGGGTCCTTCCCAAAGTAATCGATATAGTCCTCTATCTGTATATCGGCCGCGCATCCGCAGCTCACGTAATGCGTGAAGCCGACGCCCCTTTCATATCCCGCCACAACCACCGCAGCGCCGACGTTGCCTCCCTGCGATACGAAGGCCAGCTGCCCGTCCCTGACCAGCAGGGGCATCATGAAGGCCGCCAGAGAAGATGATGAGCTCCAGTAACCCATGCAGTTAGGGCCGATGAACCTAATATTGCCGCTGCGGGCTATGGCCAGCACCTCGTCCTGGAGTTTCTTGCCCTCAGGACCGATCTCGGCAAATCCCGCCGATATGATGACCGCCGCCTTTACCCCTTTGCTCACGCAGTCCTGCATCACCCCGGCCACGTGTTCGGACGGAATGGTGAAGACGGCCATGTCGACGGGTCCGGGGATATCAGTCACCTTCGGATAAACAGTCAGCCCCTGTATCTCCTTCTCCTTGGTATTGACCGGATAGATAGGTCCCTTGAAGCTCTGGATAAGGCTGGTTATAGTGGAGAAACCCCACTTGTTGCGGTTATTGGTGGCTCCGATGTGGGCGACCGAGGCCGGGTTAA
>CAZDXZ010000069.1:5339-8579 GCA_964509615.1 uncultured Dehalococcoidales bacterium | reverse complement strand
ATGTCTTTAATGATGGTGAAGCGGGGTCCGCAATTGGTGCAGTTGGTGAAGGGGTAGTGCCAGCGGCGGTTTTCAGGAGTAAAGACATCGTCCAGGCAGGGGCCGCAGGTAGCGATATCGGGCGAGACCAGCTGGTACTTGCCGGGCTGGGCGATGCTGCCGCGTATCTCAAAACCGCGGTATCCGGCGGGCCTGTCGAAGTCGACGGACAGGCTCTCTATTCTGGATAGCGGGGGCGCCTCGGTTCTGAGGCTGGAAATGAAGCTGTCAAGCCTGTTTCTGGCGCCTTCGACCTCGATCCTGACATCCTCGGACGTATTGCAGACCCAGCCGTTCAGCCTGTATTTTTTAGCCAGGCCGTAAACGAATGGACGGAAGCCCACTCCCTGTACTACGCCCCTGGCGCTGATGCGGGCAAGCTGATTCTCATTGACGGCCGGCATGGGATCAAGTTGAATTGTACTTCAAGAGGTGAAGGCGGGCAAGGTGGGCCATCCCTCAATTGCGCATATTTACTTTTGATAAAACCTGACTTATACTTTGGATAATTTTAAGGGAAACGGTTGGCGGCTGCCTGCAAATGTTAGAGGCAGATCGGTTCACCGCTTCCCGTTCATCACTTGAGAATAGATGCAGGGTAAGATCAGCAAACAGGCAGGTGTTGAGGGTGATATCGGGGAACTGGAGCTGACTGATGTAATAGATGCCAGGGCTATTCAAGACCTGACCGATTATTTTTACGAGATTACCGGCATCGGCATAGGCATCCTGGATATAAGGGGCAATATTCTGGTTTCGGGGGGTTGGCAGGATATTTGCAGTAAGTTTCACCGCGCGCATCCCCATACCTGCGCTAATTGCCTGGAGAGCGATACGCATCTTGCCCAGGGAGCCGGGGTCGGGACATTCAAGCTTTACCGCTGCAAGAACGGCCTGTGGGATGCGGCTACGAGCATCGTGGTGGGCGGCAGGCACCTGGGCAATTTATTCTGCGGCCAGTTTTTTTTCGATGACGAAAAGCTTGATTACGATTTTTTCCGCTCGCAGGCCGGCCGCTGCGGATTTGATGAGGCCGGGTATATGGCGGCGCTGGGCAGGGTGCCGCGCAGGAATCGGCAGACGGTTGATACCGTCATGGGGTTTTTCATCAGGCTGGCGGGGTTGATTTCATCTCTCAGCTACAGCAATATCAAGCTGGAACGCAGCATAAGCGAAAGGGATGTGCTGTCCGAGTCGTTGAGGGAGAGCGAGAAAAAATACCGCAACCTTGTAGAGAACGCGGGCGAGGTCATCCTGATATCGCAGGATGGGTTGATTAAATATGTTAACGATACCAGGGAGGGGTACACCGGGTATGCCAGGGACGAGCTGATCGATACCCGTTTTATCGACTATATTCATCCCGACGACAGGGCTATAGTGATGGAATATGACTTCCAGCGCGAAAAAGGCCGCAGGTCGCCCATTTCATATGATTTCAGGATGATAAACAAGACCGGGGAGACGCGCTGGATAAATTTCAATGCGGCTTTAACCGAGTGGGACGGGAGACCTGCCACGCTGAACTTTCTCAGGGATATAACGCATCAAAAAAGGGTGGAAAAAGAGCGCCAGGAGATGCAGGATAAGCTGCTGAACGCCATGCATGCGGCTATAGAGGCCATAGCAATGACCACCGAAAGGAGGGACCCCTATACTGCGGGACACCAGCGGCGCGTGTCCCAGCTGGCGGGCGCCATGGCCCTGGAGATGGGGCTGACCGAATTTCAGATAGAGGGGATTGAGCTTGCCGGCAGCATCCACGATATCGGCAAAATCAACGTGCCGGCGGATATACTGAGCAAGCCACGCAGCCTGAACGAGCTCGAGTTCGGCCTGGTTAAAGAGCATTCCCAGTCCGCTTACAATATACTGAAAACGATCGACTTTCCCTGGCCGATTGCCGAGATCGTGCTGCAGCATCATGAGAGGCTGGACGGCACGGGATACCCGGCCGGGCTTAAAGGGGATGACATCCGCCTGGAGGCTAAGATACTGGCTGTGGCTGATGTGGTAGAGGCCATGGCCTCGCACAGGCCTCACCGCCCGGCGCACACTGTGGAAGTGGCCCTTGATGAGATCAGGGGTAAGAGGGCGGAAGCCTATGATGCGGCGTCTGTCGATGCCTGTCTCGGGCTGTTCAATGACCGGGGGTTCAAATTCGATTGATCCGTCGATAGTAAACTGAGATCAAAATGCAGGGAGGTAAATGATGGAACATGATTACAGGGTTTACCGGTACAGGTGGGTGGTGCTGGCCATCTACATGTACGTTTCGGCGCTGACACAGCTTTACTGGCTGAATTTCGCGGCGATCGACACCTATATAGAGGAGATGCTGCATATACCGGCCAGTAGCGTTCAATGGTTGACGCTGGTCTTTCCGCTGATACAGGTCATACTCACCATACCTGCCGGCATAATCATAGATAAGATCGGGTTTAAGTGGGGCGTGGGAATCGGCGCCGTACTCACCGGTGCCTTTTCGCTGGTCAGGCTGGCCGCGCCCGATTCGTTCACCGTGCTGCTGATCTCTCAGATCGGTATCTCTCTGGGACAGCCCTTTGTGCTGAACGGCATAACCAAGCTGGCTTCGGTGTGGTTCGCCCCAAAGGAGGAAGCCACGGCTGTCGGCCTGGGCACGCTGGCGCTGTTTGTGGGCATGATGGTGGCGCTGGGCGCAACGCCCGCCGTCGTAGAAGGCCTCGGCTACACCTCCATGCTCTGGATATACGCCATAGCCGGCATTTTCGGCACGCTGGTATATGTGCTGATCGTCCGCGCCAAGCCGCCTACCCCGTCGCGGGCACCGGAGGAAGAGGTATCATCCGGAAGCTGGGGAGGGCTGGGAGTGATTCTCAAGAACAGGAATTTCCTGCTGCTGGGATTTGTGACATTCGTGGGCCTTGGCTCCTTTAACGGTCTCGCCACCTGGCTGGAGAAGATACTTGACGAGCTTCATGCCATCCCCATGTCGGAAGGCAGCACCATATCGGCCGCCATGATCTTCGCCGGCATGGTCGGGTGTATCGTCGTGCCGATCATCTCGGACCAGATCAGGAAGCGCAAGATATTCGTCGTGCTGGCGACATTGATGGGGGCAATCACCATCGGGGCGATGATCCTCATCAGGGGCTATGTGCCGAACATGATCAACTGCATCGTGCTGGGCTTCTTCCTGCTGTCGGCATTTCCCGTCAT
>CAZDXZ010000069.1:0-5239 GCA_964509615.1 uncultured Dehalococcoidales bacterium | reverse complement strand
ATACAGGAGGCGGAGAAATGAAATCAATCTGGATTAATACCGTCTGCATGGCGCTTGTGCTTTTGACAGGTCTGACGGCCTGTTCGCAGCCGGTTTCGACCGGTGTCGTAAGCTCGGACAAGCCGAGGGCGGCCGACTCGGCGGGCAAGCAGGATATAGCCGTGCTGGTTGATGGAAACAGTGCTTTCGCACTGGATTTGTACGGCGCTCTGAAGCAGGGCCGGGACAATCTGTTTTACTCGCCTTATTCCATCTCGCAGGCGCTGGCCATGACCTATGCCGGGGCACGGGGCGCCACCGAGAAGGAGATGGCCGCCACACTTCATTTCACATTGCCTCAAAATAGTCTGCATCCGGCCTTCAACAGCCTGGATCAGCAGCTGAAAGCACGCGGGCAGGGAGCGAAAGGCAAGGATGGCAAAGGGTTCAGGCTCAATATAGTGAATGCCATCTGGGGGCAAAAAGACTACAGGTTTCTGCCCGAATACCTGGATCTGCTGGCCTCGAACTACGGCGCGGGGCTGAGGGTGCTGGATTTCCGGTCCGAGCCTGAGACCTGCCGGAAGATTATTAATAAATGGGTGGAGGACCAGACCGAGCAGCGCATTAAAGACCTTTTAAAGGAAGAAGATATAGCCTCCTCAACGCGGCTGGTCCTCACCAACGCCATATACTTCAATGCAGCCTGGGCCAATAGCTTTGACAAAAACCTGACCCGTCCTGCTCCCTTCCATCTGCTGGACGGTTCGACCGTGGAAGTGCCCATGATGCAGCAGTCCGAGCGGATGGGATATGCAGCCGGTGAAGGATACGAGGCTGTGTCTCTGCCTTACGATGGCGGTGAGCTGGAGATGGTGGTGATGCTTCCCGACCAGGGTAAGTTTGCAGAATTCGAGCAGTCTCTGGATGCAGGCAAAGCAACCGCTGTTTTAGGGAGCATTCAGCCCACGCAGGTCTCACTGCGCTTTCCCCGCTTTAAAATCGAGTCCGAATTCGGGCTGGGAGAGGTGCTGTACGATATGGGGATGCCGACTGCATTCAGCAGCCTGGCTGATTTTTCCGGGATGGCGGGCAACCGCGAGCTATGCATATCGAAAGTCGTGCACAAAGCTTTTGTAGAAGTGGACGAGGCGGGCACGGAAGCCGCGGCCGCCACCGCTGTTGTTGTGCGGGCCACAGCTATGCCTCTTGAGCCGAAAGAGGTCACCGTTGACCGTCCTTTCATATTCATTATAAGGGACATACAGACCGGATCGATCATTTTTATCGGCAGAGTGGTTAATCCATTGTTATAGGCCAGGCGATATGCTTGCTGTCCGCTAAGGCATGTAGTATATTAAGCGGGTCAGACAGTCCGAAGATTTTCAGTGGAGGTGTACAGTATATGAAGTCGGCATCGTTATGTTCACGCATCATCCAGATCTCCATTTGTTTGGTAATAATAACAAGCCTGCTGGCCTGCGCTGCTCCCAAACAGACATTTGAATATGAATCGAACGCGGCGCTCAGGCAGCAACTGGCGCAGGCGCCGGCTTATCCCGAGACCGGCCTGGTCGTGATCAGCGACCTGCATATCTACGATACCTCGCTGGGAACGACGGGCAAGGCATTCGAGGATTACCTGAATAAAGATCGCAAACTGCTGAAGGAGAGCCCTGAGATACTGGATTCAGCTATCTCCCTGATCAAGAACCTGAAGCATAATATCGTACTGGTGCCGGGCGACCTGTCCAAAGACGGGGAGAAAGTGTCCCACCAGCTGGCTGCCAGCTACCTCGCGCAGTTGAAATCTGCAGGCAAGAAGGTGTTCGTAGTGCCGGGGAACCATGATATCTTGAACGGGCACTCATTTAAATATGTCGGCGATACCGTGGAGCGCGTGCCCAACGTTACACCCGATCAGTTCGTCCAGATATATGCCGACTACGGCTACAAGGATGCACTGCAGCGCGATCCGGATTCGCTCAGCTATTTAGCGGAGCTGCAGCCGGGCCTCTGGCTGCTGGCGCTGGATGCCAACCGTTACAGGGAGAATGTTGAGAACAAGGAATCAGTCACAGACGGCAAGTTCAGCGCAGGGACGCTGGCATGGATCGAGAAGATGCTCGGCCAGGCGGCCAAAGAGAATAAGGCTGTCATAGTGATGATGCACCACGGTATTATGGAGCATTATGTCGGCCAGGAGAAGAATTACGGCGAATATATAGTGGATAACTATGAGGAAGTTGCCAAGTTGTTTGCCAATTACAATGTGCGTTTGGTCTTTACGGGACACTACCATGCCCAGGATATCACCGAGAAAAAGTACGACAACGGCAAGTTCATATTCGATATCGAGACCGGCTCGCTGGTAACATATCCCTGCCCAATCAGGGTGGTTGACATCGATAAGAACCAGGTGGCAGCCATAAGCAATGATAGCGTCACTTCAATTAAGTCCCATCTCACGGATTTCCCGGCCTATGCCAGGCAGTATCTGCTGGATGGTATCGCCACAATTGCAACCAATACATTAATGGGCTATAAGATCGACCGTCCCGAGGCGGAAAAGATAGCGCAGGAAATAGCTCTCGGCTTTGCTGCGCACTACGGAGGCGATGAGCAACTGGCGGCCGGGCAGACCCCGGTTAACGAGACCGGCTTAAGCCCCCTGGCCTGGCTGGTAATCCAGTACCGCAAAGACCTCATCCTCGGCCTGTGGAAGGACCTGCCCCCGCCGGATAACAACGTGACGCTTAACTTGAAGGACGGCAGCTGGAAATAGCCTGCAACCTGGAAATCATCGGCCGTACGTAAACGTATCGATCCTGACTGGATTTAATCAGGAGGCATCAGCATGGACGAGCAGAAGATCTGGTTCCTCGTGATAAACTCGTTGGGTGGATTTGCAGTTGTAGCCAGTTACGTGGCCGGTATGGTCAGCCATCCCAATACGGAGCAATTGATCTGGGGCCGGATAACTCCCTCTCTGCGTACCGTTTACCTGGTGGGTATGCCGCTGGCTGCCGCGGGCTATCTACTGTTTCTGTATTTCATTCTGTTTCATCTCAATGCGGAGACCGTTACTATATGGGGATTCGACGGCTTCCCGGTACTCGACATTATTTTTTCGGTCATACTGGTTTTCTCAGCCCTGTGGATGCCTCTGACATATAAGATAATCGAAACTCAATGGCGGGGCTGGTGGATTTATATTCGATTGGTGCTTTTCCTGGTCGCGCTGGCCTCGCTGGCTCTGCTCTGCGCGTTACTGATGATCAGTCAGAAGCAGCCGGCCTGGAGCTACTGTCTGGCAGTATCAGGAGCAATAGTATTTTTTATTCAGACCGGCATCGTCGACGCTTTTATATGGCCGGACGTGTTTCCTTACAAATAAGATTAGGCCATGTTTGCCTTCAACTCAGTGCTAATAAATAAACATTGTTTGCTAATTTATTAACACGAGTGATATTATGAATTTAATGGTGCAGTGTTGTCTATTTATTGTGATGAAAGGGTGGGGAGCACGATATCTAAATCTTTGTGAGAGCTAAAGTCATGAGCAGCATTACATTCATGTTCAACAGATCGAAGGCAATTGAAACGATACTTTATCTGGCTAATAAAATATCAAACCCAGATAAATATGGCATATGTAAACTTCTTTATTTGGCCGATAAACTGAGTCTTTCAAATTATGGAAGATTTATTTTTGGTGAGTCATATGTAGCGATGGAAGAAGGAGCTACGCCTTCAAAATCGTATGATTTGCTTAAAGATGCTGCTGTTAAAGCTATTGGCGGGCTTAAGGTCGAAGGTAACAAAGTTATTGCATTGCGTGAATCCAACCTGGATTCTTTAAGCGAATCGGATATAGAATGTCTTAATCAAATTATAGAAAAATATGGCTGTCACCCGAAGAGCGGTGGTAGAGATGCACACGATGCAGCCTGGCAAAGAAGTTGGAATAAACGCGGACTGAAGCGGAGCGTTAAGATACCGGTAGAAAGTATTGCCGAGCTTTTTCCGGACTCGGATGATCTGATCAGCTACCTCTCGAAATGTGATGTTAAGTAGGTATTATGCCCGCTTTATGGCATATCTACCATGTAGTTAATTGCCGTCATTCAACGCCAGTAAAAGACAAGCTCGTTGTAATTGCATGTTTCTCCGTGAAATATATGGGTTTTCTCATAAACTCCGACATCAATACCTTTGTGAAGAAACGTCCACAATTGCTCATCTGTGAGGTTGCTGTAAAGGCATCGGATTATCAATGCCTGGCCCATGATTCGTATGTTCACTGTGTCGATATTTACCCGTTTGATGATAATGAATTGTTGAATATACGAGATCCGATTAGTGATCGAACAAAGCTGGAAATCAGGCGGGCTGTAGCGGCATCCATGACTATTGAGAGATGTTATAAGAAAATTATTTGATAATCGCCATTGTATTAAGTGCGCTTTCACTAAATATTAAACAGCTCATGATTTTAATAGTGTCATAGCAGACGCCTGCAATCAATTTACAGGATTAACGAGTAGCTTGTGTAATTTTATATATATGTCTTCTTGCAAGTCCTCGTCTGCAGTACGCTCACTTATCAATTCTTTTATTCGGTCGTCTCTTTGCCTGATAAACTTGTCATAATCGTTTCCCAGTTTACTGCATTCTGCGTCATTATGCGGTAAACATACCAGGCCGCGAACACCTGCATTAGCCACGATTATCAGGAGATCATCCTGCGCGCGGCTGACTGTTTCAATAACTCTGCCTGTTGCCTTCCCCTTCTGGCTGAATCTTACTCCGTGTTCTATGAACATATCGGAGAATGGCTCAGCCACTCCCTCAAGTGGTATTTCGTATGTATCAAAAGGTTTAGATCTGTTTAAAAAATCCTGCTCATAATATCGTAATAGTTGTGGATGATTCGAGCTGATTTCGTTGTATATCTGTTCTGCGATATGGTCCGGTGTTATAAGCTCTCTGCGGGCTGCCCTCTTCTTGTTCAGAATAGCCTTTTCTTCCTTCTGGCGCGTCCATTCGAAGTATTGCCGCAAATAGTCGTGGAGTTCGTTTATCATCTCATCACGGCGCTTTTTAACTTTGATTCCGAGTAACTGTAAAACTGCGTCATCGAGCTGCCTGCGATCGGGCATATCGAGCTCGCACAGGTCTGATAGATTATCCAGTTCCCTTTCTCTGCCCGATTGTTTATAGGCCATCCCTCGCATGCGCCGTTCGGAGAGAAATTGCA
>CAZDXZ010000068.1:0-8593 GCA_964509615.1 uncultured Dehalococcoidales bacterium | reverse complement strand
GGAAGTCAGGCCTGGAGGGTGTCCGGTTTCATGATCTGAGGCATACCTTCGCAAGTCTAATGTTGTTGCTGGGAGCCAAGCCGAAGGTGATCAGTGAGGCTCTGGGACACGCAAGCGTGGCGTTTACAATGGATTGTTACTCTCATATAATATCGGGTATGCAAGAAGAAGCTATGGCCCTGCTGGACGGCGTAATGCCCGCCGGCATAGCGTCTAAAAATCCGGCGCTAAAATGGCGCTAAACTTTTGGTGATTAGCTTCGGATGCCAGCGTAGCTCAGTGGTAGAGCAGCTGTTTCGTAAACAGCTGGTCGTCAGTTCGACTCTGACCGCTGGCTCCAGAACCGGAAATAATCTGCTGGCCGGATAAGCGTGGAGGTAAAGGTATGACACTCAAAATAAGATTGGTCGCAGTAATCGCCGTCGCACTTATATGCCTGGCTGCTACGGTGCTATCGGGGCTGGCGCCTGCGGCGGCAGACAACAATACCACGACCGTTTTGCCGTGCTTTAAGACCTGGGGGAACAGCACCGGACGCACAGGCTGCAACGCCGCCGGCTGGGGCAGGAGCGATACGAGCATGGGCTGTTCCGGGGCCAATAACAACAGCAAATGCCTGTTTGTACCCTGCAGATACTGCTGCCATTGACCAGCCGTTCAGCGGGCGCCCCATCCACAGTTTGCCTTACCTGAAAGCCTGCGTTTTAACCTCGCCATTTTCATTTCTGGCGGTGATGGTGAAGGCTGTTGCCGGAGAAGAGACCAGCTGGCTTCCCGAAGCCGCCACGTATCCGATGCCGTTGTCGATGTATACCAGCGTTGCGCCCGTTACCTGCCAGGTAAGCATGTTGTTGCTGGATGCACCCACGACATTGGGGACCCGCTTGAAATAGAAGTAGTCGATTTCGGGGAGAGGATTGACCGGCGGGGAGGGTTTGGCGGCCGGCGGCTCCGGGCTGGCGGCAGCCTGACTGCTGGCGGCTGACGAGGGGGAACCCGATGCAAGGAATGTTTCAGAGCCGGTGATAAATGCCGTTTCGCCCAGGTAGTATTTATCATTGAAGCGGGAGTAAATGGCGTATCTGTCGGCTGTATCCAGGGAAGTCAAATCGGAGATAACGAAGCCTCCCACCTGCGGCTCGACCACCTCCCAGCGGTCCAGGACCCATTTCTCTATTATGAAGGCGTGCGTGTTATTGCTGCGGTCTTTGCCGATGGCCACGAAAATATCCCCGGCCGGCACGCCCGCCGCCCGGCTGAGCGTGCAGAGCAGGACCGCGAAATCCTTGCAGTTCCCCGTCCTTTTCTGCAACGTCTCCGCGGGCGTTTGCCAGTGATAATAGCTGTCATTGGAATATCGGATATGCGATGATACCCAGGCCTGCAGTTTTCTGAAATCGGACCGGAAATCAGTCTTATCGGACGTGATCATGTTCAGCGTTTGGCGGATGGCCGGATCGTCAACCGTTATCAGTTGGCGGGGGTCCACAGGGAAATAGACATACTTGCCCAGTGTGCCGGCGGTCATGAACCTGGGCGAGCAGCCGGCCGACACCAGTATTATACAGGCGGATAGTATCGCAGCGAGGGTCCTCATTTATATACTATTCTATTACAAGCAGGGCATCCGTTTAAATGGACACGCATACTTTGATATTTTACGGTTCATGGAGCACAATATCCGCAAAGGGGGTAAGAGATGGCGGAATATCGACCAAGAGAAATGCGGACAGCCCCGGACAACCTGGTCAGCGATGGCAAGTTTGTATTCGGCACTTTCAGCAGTCAATTTAAAAAGGTTAATCCGCTCGACGCTGTGAACGTGTTCGGGGCATGGCTCCCCAAACCCATCCTCGATCTCAGACTGAAGGAGTGGCAGGCTTTTCAGCTTGGAAACAGCCGGTGGTTCATGCTGGCCGTGTTATACAGCGCCAAGATCACGGCGCTGGCGCAGTTCGTCGTCTACGATAAGGAGCAGAAAAAAAAATATCTGTTCGAGAAAATATTGCCCGCATGGAAGATCAAGGTCCCCGCGTCCATCTGGGACAGCCGACAATCTTACATGGACAAGGACTCCTCGATCGAGATTATCAGCAATCTAGCAAAGGGCAGGTTTTATATCAATATACTCATACGCGACCAGAAGGGCCTGCCGGATATGGAGGCGCATTTCGAGGCCATCCACGATAATGGAGTCGTGGCGCCCATCGTCGTCTCCATACCCATGGGCAAAAACAGCAGCGTTTACTCTCATAAATGCCTTATGCCCATGCAGGGGAGCCTCATGCTGGGCAAGGAGAAAATAGAGTTTAAGCGAGAAGAAAGCTTTGCGATCATCGATGATCACAAGGGTTTTTATCCCTACGAGATGAAGTACGATTGGGTGACCACGGCCGGCTATGACGATAAAGGCCGATTGGTTGGTTTCAACCTGACCGACAACCAGAGCATCGATGCGGAGAAATATAACGAGAACTGCCTGTGGGTGGATGGTAAAATAGAGCTGCTGCCGCCGGTCAAGTTCGACAGGCCTCAGGGTGTTGAAGAGGAGTGGCAGATACGGGACCGCTATGGAATGGTGGACCTGTATTTCAAACCGGTCGACATGGGTAAAATCGACTTGAATATAGGGATACTGAAGGTCAAGTATTTCGGCCCCTACGGCTATTTGAGGGGCACCGTCAGTGAACAATCGGGCGCCAGACTGGATTTTAACCGCTACTTCGGCATGGGCGAACAGAAATATATTCGTGGATAATATCGTTAACGCTATAACCGGCTGTCTCTTTTTGCTGCTGGGCCTGGCATGCGGCGCCGCCGTTAACTGGCTGGCGGGATCGGTATCGGAGGAAGGCGGGATAGAGCTGAGGCCGCCGGCCTGCACGAAGTGCTCTACCAGGCGTCGTGCGGAGCACCTCATACCACTGATCGGCTATTTTATGACGATAGGCCGCTGTCCGGAATGCGGAGAGGCGATACCGATGCGCATTCCGATCGTGGAGGCAGTGACAGGCATGCTCTTCGCAGCCCTCTACCTCAGATACGGGCTGACCTGGGCGCTGGCTATATTGCTCGTTTATTCCATCGTGCTGATCATATTATTTGTCACTGACTTCGAGCAATTCCTGCTGCCCAATATTGTGGTCTACCCTTCCCTGCTGATAGCGGCGCTGGCGGCACTGGCGGTTACTCTCGGTCACTACAGTTTGCCCTGGTCACTTTACTTCGGGGGGAGCGGTTTTATGGCCGTTTTCAACAATTTCCTGCTGTGCTCCCTGGCAGGCGGAATGTGCGGCGCCCTGCTCATACTGCTGGTTGTGGTGCTGTCGAGGGGAGGCATGGGTATGGGCGACGTGTCGCTGGCCGGACTGCTGGGCCTGATGGTGGGTTTTCCGCTGGTCTTCGTTGCCCTCTTTCTGAGTATAGTGGCCGGGGGTACCGTAGCCGCCGTCCTGCTGATCAGCGGGCGCAAGAAAAGGAAAGAAATGATGCCATTTGGCCCCTTTCTCTGCCTCGGCGGCATGGCTACATTGCTGTGGGGAAAAGAGCTGCTGGGATGGTATCTGGGCCTTGTCTGAGGCCCGCGTTAGTTGAAGGCCCCTTTATTTAAAAGGGGGCGCCTGCCAGAAAGGCACCAGCGATGTTTTGTTTACAGTCCTCTCGCGCTGTATGCGCTTTTCAAGCTGGTAGGGTACCGTCCTTTCAACCATGCGGGTGGTGTTTTCCGTGACATAATCGTACCAGGCGAGCGAGGCACTGAACCTGACGTTCTCGGAGGTGGTGGGTCCCGTGAACAGGACTGCTATATCCCGCGCGCCCCGCGTATCGAATTCGATGTCATAGGGCTGCCATCTGTTCATCCAGAGATCGGTCTGCCCTCCGAGCTGGCGGGCGAAATTGAACTTGATGTTGGCCAAATTAAGCCATTTGTTGACCGCCTCAGCCTCCGTCCCGTATGTAAACCAGTCCTTGTAGACCGTGGCGCTGTCAACCGGGTCAGAGGGGGAGATCAGCGGCGGCTGCAGCACCTGCCCCCGCGCGCCCACATCGAAAAGGCTGACGGCAACATTTTCGTAATAGTACTGCTTGTAAAGAGATATCCTGATCTTCTCAGTCTGGTGGACCTGGGCGCCGGGAAGCTTGTATCCATAGTACCAGACGTACGGAGTGCCCTTAAACCTTACAGTGGGGCTGCTCCACAGTATATCGGGTGTAAGCTGCTCCCGGCCGCTTATGGTGCGGGTCACAGGATATATCTCACTGACCAGCTCCGTGCGGTTTTCCGTAACAGTCACCGTCTCATAAAATACTTCTTTTTGAGGATATTGAACGGGTGCGCAGGAAAGAGAGGGGACGGCCAGAATGGTCAGAATCAGAAGGGGCAGGGCCGTGCCTGCAATACGGACCCCTGCTGTAGCCCGGGTGAGCCGGCGGCTGTGGCGGAGGAAAAAGCAGGACAAATAATTCATTGCGAGAATATCTCCCAGAACGGCACCTGCCGGACCTGATTAATAGTCTGTTGTTTCTGTATCTGGTAAGGCACCTGTTTCTCCACCTGGCGCTCTCTGACGACCGTTTTATAGGAAACGATATTACGGGTGAATGTGCCTCTCAGGGTGACCCGGGCGTTCCACTGATTCTCAGGTCCGCAGATGATGATACCGATCTTCTGAGCCCTGCCGGCGTCCAGCTCGAAGACCTGCGGGTCCTCCGGCCTGGACCAGAGGTTGGTCCTGCCGCCCAAAAACCTGGCCTGGTTGATCTGCACATTAGCCGCATCCAGCCATGTCGTGGAAGCGCCGCCAGAGGTAGAACTAGAGGTAGTTGATTCCTCGGTCGAGGTTTCAGACGCGCCGGAAGATGAGGCGGACGAACTGCTGACGGAAGATGTGGTACTGGGAGTTATCCAGGTCCACGTGACTTGTCCCTTACCGGTATCTCCGTCAGTGCCCGGATCGGGTGTAGTCAGATGTCCCCCTTCAGTCATATCGAGAATACGTATGGAGGCTAACTCGTACTGATATTGCTTCCAGATAGAGACAGTCAGCCGCAGGTTATCGTAGGCCGGCCACGGGGGGATATCATAGGCAATATACCAGAAACGTGTCTGGCCGTTGAAGGCGATATTATTCGAGTACCAGCTATAGAAAACGGGGAGTTCGCAGCTGCTCGTAACTGCATCAACAGTGGTCTCGTTTTCAGTGTAGGCCTCCGTTACGTACTCGGTCCTGTAGGCGGTCTCCGTAACCGTGCTGGTCAGCGGGTATTCCCTGGGGACGCATGATGCAGCGACCAGCGGCAGAATCAGCAGCAGCAGTCTGATGGTTATATCGATATACTTCATTGCACAGAAGGTCTTGCCGGCCGGGTTTCTGATAATAGCATAAGTACGGTAAAGCATATTGTCAAAGTTGTAAGTCCCGGCCTGAAGCGTCCCTGTTAAAGCCGTGGAAGTCGAGGTTGGGCGATATCAAATTGCCGGAGGTAATGGGGAAACGACCTGTCATGTTATAATGCGGTTGATGCGAATATATCGCTTAAGGAGGAAGCAATGGCCGAGCATAAAACTGGTTTCTTGATCCTGGGAGCGTTATTAGCTGTTGCCTTCATTGTTTCTGTTGCAGGTTGTCTCCCGGCAGCCCAGCAACCTGTCGCGCCCGTAGCGCCTCCAGCGCCGGCGGCAAGCATAATGGTGGTAAGTCCGGACAAACTGGAGTTTACGATAGGGGAGGGGCAGGGGCCGAACCTCGACCAGGTGTTATCGGTGGTCAGTCAGGGGGAAAGTATACTCAATCTATCGATGAGCGATAATGCGCGCTGGATAAATCTGAGGCAGGTGCCCGGCGCCGCAACAACTCAAACGACCGACGCCATGGTTAATGTAGATGCAACCGGCATGGCCCCGGGACACTATACCGGCATTATCACAATTTCGGCCGACGGCGCCGCCAACAGCCCTATTTATGTACCGATCTACCTGAATATCCTGCCGGGCGCCAACATTCCCGCACAGGTGATTTCCGTCCCGCCGCCGTCCTCGGTTCCTCCTGCGGATTCTGCCGTAGTCTGGGTAAACCAGACGGATTTGTACCAGTATTCCAACGTCAACGCCCTTATAGTCAACGGGAGTGTCACCAACTCAGACCGGTCATGGTATATGGCAGATGTCAAAATCGTGGCAAATACCAGCGGCAACAGCGTGGCAATCGCCGCCAGCATACCGCCCGGTGAGACGATCATGTACAACCGCTACATCCCCGGCTACCAGAGAGACACGGTCAGACTGAGCTATCGCTGGTACAAGCCGTAGATCCGGCACATCAAGTCTCTAAAGCGGGCGGTGTCTCCGACCTTTAGCTGAAGTCGTCCATTAGTAGTAGTCAGGCATCCAGCCGGGCTACTACTTTTTTATTAGATCGAATCATACTGCGCGGGATGCCAAATCATACTTGTTGCTCTGTGACGCCGGGAGATAGCGCGTGATAATTCAGGTACAGGGTCATATAGTACTAAGGTCACAGACTAAGTAGTACCGATTACTTATTGTATTGGTATGATACACGGCATAGAATTAAAACGTCGAAAGGGAATCGACCGGGAGAAAGAAAATGAGTGAGATTAAATCGATAGTGGGAACGGTTAGGGCGGATTGGAAAGCTCAGGCACTCTTCTGGTCCATGGTAATCTGCGGGATGTTGATAATCAGTGCGGTGGTTATAGTGGCCCGCATGGTTTAAAGTTTGCGGTTCTCCTCCCAAATGCGGGGGGCGCCAGCACTCAGGCGTCCCCTGCTTTTTTTATGCATTTTTTCGATTTATCACCCGAATATCTTTTTAAGACTCATCGAAAATGGGGACAATATATCCTGATAGTGTTCAAGCAGCATCACGGCGGTGTCGGGCGGCGTCCTTAACGGCCTCGACCTCAAGCCTGACCGCGGCTATATGAACGACGTTGGAAGCATCGGGAGGGTACTGCCGCAGATATGCATTCACGACTTCCGTGATGAAATCCTGCTGCATGGCGCCGGGTACCCTGTGTATAAAAGGGTGCCAGGTTGTGCGGAACCAGCCTTCCAGTCCCTCTTTGCCCTGCTGCGCCATATCCCTGGCGATCAGCTCGATGCGCAGGGGTTTAAAGCCCGCTTCGGGCAGCCATTTGCTGTATTCCTCAGTTCCGAAGAAGCTGTACGGCGGAATAAAGCCTGTGAAATAAGGGGCCCATTCAGGCCGGGCTGTAATGCCGAGCACCACCCTGGTCATATCGGCAACATTGCCCCGCCCGCCCATCTGGAGCAGCAGTCTGCCGGGATTTTTCAGCCCTGTATATATTCCTTTCAGGACCGGGCGGTGGTCTTTCACCCAGTGGAGCACGGCATTGGAGAAAACAATATCGAACTCCTGATGGAAATCAAGCCGGCAGGCGTCCTTGTGAACGAAACGCAGGTTGGGAAATCCGTCGCGGGGGAAGGTCCGGCAGGCCAGATCTATCATTTCCTGCGAGTTGTCGATACCGGTGACTGAGCCGTGCGGCAGTCGTGCAGCGATCTCAGCAGTGACCTTGCCGTCGCCGCAGCCTATATCCAGCACTGCCTCGCTGCCCTTGAGCCCGAGCTTTGAGATGAGCTCGCGGCCCAGCTTGAACTGGGCATCGGAGCTTTTCTGGTAATCATGCGCGTCCCACTTATGCATGCTAATGAGTTTAACATGTTTTGTGACAGGCTTGCCTTGTCCGGATCGTGTCTATAGATTGGCTGCCGGCCTGAGAGGCCTTATTTCGGTGGCAATGATTGAAAGCGACTGCGGACCCCTGCGCTGGATCTTGCCCCGCACTTCCATCCATCCGCAGCGGAAGAGCACTCTGCCGCACTTTTCCTGCACGTCGCTGAATACCGTGACGTCGGCAACCCCGCTGCCGTCCTCCAGTATGATATAGACCACGCGTTTGCCGGTGCGTGTGGGCGGCGTCTGGTAGCGGATGACCGACCCCGCTATCTTCACAGCCTGCCCGGTGGGAAGGGACGGCAGGTCGCTGATGCGGGTGAAACCCTGGCCTAAAACATAAAAGTCCAGGGGATGCGCGGACAGATCGAGGGAGAGAAGCTCGCGCTCGTCCAGCAGCCTCTCTTTTACGCCTGGATCACTGTAGGGGCGGGTTTTTAAACCCGCCCGCGTATTCGGGCTGGACAGATTGCCACGCCCTTCGGGGTGCCCTTCGGGCCTGCAATGACGGGGTGAAGTATCCGGGCAGGCCAGATTGCCGCGCCCTTCGGGCTCGCAATGACAATGAACGGTTTTCCTGCGCTTGAGCTGCAGAAGGCCGGGGATCTCCGCGAGCATCTCCGCCCGGCCGCCGAATGCGTCGAGCGCACCCACCTTGACCAGGTTCTCCATCATGGGCTGGCTGGCATCCGCGCGCAGGACGAAGTCGCGCAGGGAGGTGAAGCGCTGCCTGTTCCTCTGGCTGATGATGGAGCATACCGCTTCGCTGCTGATGCCCTTCACCTGACAGAGGCTGACACGTATGGCATCGCCTTCCGCCGTGTAAAGGTCGTAGGACTTGTTTACATCGGGTGGAAGGACGGCCGCGCCGC
>CAZDXZ010000067.1:0-8749 GCA_964509615.1 uncultured Dehalococcoidales bacterium | reverse complement strand
GGATGCGTTCGGTAGTTGTGGTTTTACCGGCATCGATATGGGCGATGATGCCGATATTCCGAACCTTATCAAGGGGAAACGATCTTGCCACTTTATTGTTACCCTGGCCTGTTTTGGGCCGGGATTCCTTAACGCCTGCTGTTACCATCGATAATGCGCAAATGCCTTATTTGCCTCTGCCATCTTGTGGGTATCCTGCTTCTTCTTGATGGAGTTGCCCTGTCCCTGGGCTGCGTCCATCAACTCTGCGGCCAGCTTTTCAGCCATCGACCTTCCGCCGCGGTCCCTGGCATAGGTAATGATCCATTTGGTGGCCAGGAACTCGCCGCGCTCCGGGCTGACCTCAATGGGTACCTGATATGTGGCGCCGCCCACGCGCCTTGATTTGACCTGAAGCGCGGGGGTGGCATTTTTCATAGCCTGTTCAAAAATACCGAGGGGTTCCGTCTTCATCTGCTTGTTGATGCGGTCGAACGCATCGTAGACAACACCCTGGGCAGTGGACTTCTTGCCCTTATACATTATTTTATTAATAAACCTGGCAACTACCGGGCTCCCATACTTCGGATCCGCAACAATTTCCCTGTTTACAAATTTGGCTCGCCTTGACATAATATCTCCCGTTACATTTAGCTGGCCGCAACAGGCGCCTTGGGAGCTTTAGCCCCGTACTTGCTTCTGCCCTGCTTGCGTTTTTCGACTCCCGCAGCATCGAGTGTGCCACGGATGATGTGATAGCGGACGCCCGGCAGGTCTTTAACCCTGCCGCCGCGTATGAGAACTACCGAGTGTTCCTGAAGATTATGTCCCTCGCCAGGTATGTATGCCGTGACTTCGATGTGATTTGTCAGCCGCACGCGGGCGATTTTACGCAGTGCCGAGTTAGGCTTCTTCGGTGTCATCGTTTTAACCTGCACGCATACGCCGCGTTTCTGCGGAGAGCACACACCCTTTCTCGATTTGTTCTTCAGGGTGTTGTAGATCACCTGCAACGCGGGAGACTTGGTCTTCCTGGCCATCTTGTGACGGCCTTTCCTGACCAGTTGGTTCACTGTCGGCATACTACTCTCTTCCTTATATTCATATTCACTATTTTCGGCAAATTAAAAAGCCAACCAGTTGTCCCCGGACTACTTCCCGATCTGACCCACATCCCGGGTCAACCAGCCGGCTTGATTGTGATCCAGGTCATACAAAATACGCGCTAAACTAATGAATATTAGCGCAACTTTGCAACAAATGGAAATATTAACATACGAATTCAATTCCTGTCAACAATAGCTGACCTACTTGATTTGAAGCGACAGCCCCCACCCGGACTTCCCATCCCAGGCAGCTCCCTTCGCCCGCGCAGCCGGGCGGTGGGAATTTTGCTGTACAATATTACATGGCCCCTGATCGGCAATCCCTCGAAGTATAAGGAGACGATATATGACAAGACAGGCAGACCCGTTTGAAATCTTTGCCAGGCTTAAATCCCGCGTGGAAGAGAACAAATTCACCGTGGACCCGATCTATATTGAGCTGGCCGACAGGATCTTTCCCGGGGACAAGGAGACTATGCCCAGGATCCTGGCCTGCCTGGCCAATGCCGAGCAGATCAAAATTGTGGCAGCGCTGCCCGACCCTGATTTGCCTTCCTCATCCGGACGTTCGCTGGAGGTATCCGATACCTTTGCTGGCAAGCTGGGAATGGATAAAGCCCTGGTCAGGCAGCATATCCGCGAGCTGTTTGAGAAAGGCCTGTTATTTCCCACCAAGAAAGGCCCCGCCATGGCGCGCACCTTTATGCAATTGCATGACGCAGCGCTGGGCAATCCCAATTATGATGAAAGCCTGGGCCGGATTTATTACGACCTGTGGGGTTCCATCGAGGGGCCGATGGTCAAACCCGTGGCCGCCAACCTGCCCTCAGGCCATACCGGTGAGTTCAGGGTCGTGCCGCGCTGGCCTTCCATTAAGGATGTTTCCGGGGTCCAGCCCTTCGAAAATGCGCCGGCGCTGTTGAAATCCCGCAGCCTGATCGCGGTAATGCGCTGCGGCTGCAAGGCGTCGCACACCGACCGCTGGTGCGGCGTGCCCGAGGAGTCATGCATAACGCTGGACCGCACCGCTGAGTACAACCTGGACAGGAAAACCGGCCGCAAGATCTCCGCCGACGAAGCCATCTCCATTATCGAGAAATTCGACAGGCAGCCTGCCGTACATGTGACGGTCAACCAGCGCGAGGTAACCCAGCTTCTCTGCAACTGTCATTACTGCTGTTGCCTTGCCATAAAAATCGCCCAGAAAAGCCGTTTTATCTCGGTGGTCGATCCCGTTAAATGCAAAGGCTGCAAGGTCTGCGTGGAAAGGTGCCAGTTCCAGGCGGTTTCCATGAAAAAATATGATGGATTGGAGGGCGAAAGATCCTTCACCGATCCCGAGATATGCAGGGGATGCGGCAGCTGCAATATAACCTGCAAGTCGGGCGCCCGCAGCATGAAACTCGTGCGGCCGGTCGAACATGTGCCGGAGACGCTGAGCATATATTAGGCCTGTGCAGGCCGGTAATCGCCTGCCGGGAACGGATTTCTTCTATGGGACTATTCCATTGCCCCCTGGGTGCGCCGTACTACGAAGACGACGCCTGCATTGATTGCGGGCTGTGTTATGCCAGGACATCTGAAGAAAAGGTTGAGGCTTCCAGGAAAATACGGGAATATATGAAGACAAACATACCCCGCGCATCGGCCGTGAGCAAGATCGCGGTCTGCGGCAAAGGGGGGTCAGGCAAGACTACGGTAGTTGCATTGCTGGCGCTGGCGCTTAAGGCGGCCGGTCGCAGGGTGATAGTTATCGACTCCGATGAGTCCAATCCGGGCCTCGGCAGGATGCTGGGAATACTGGACGAGCCTCAGGCGCTCAGCAGGCTGTTTAATCAAGACGGGATATTCTCGCAGCGCGAGCGGTTTTCCATGGACGACATGCCTGCCGGATTTATGTCGGCGGCGGACGGCGTACGTTTTATGGCCGTGGGAAAGATACTCGATCCCTTCCAGGGCTGCGCCTGCTCGCTGGCGGACACAGCGCGCCAGATAGTCGAGAAGCTCGAACTGAAAGAAGATGAGGTGCTGGTCCTGGACATGGAGGCCGGGGTTGAGAGCTTCGGCCGCGGCGTGGAGAGACAGGCCGATACGATCCTGGCCGTGGTGGAACCGTCCCTCGAGTCTATAATCGTGGCCGGCCGCATCATTCAGATGGCTCAGGGAATGGGCATAGGCCGTGCAGGCGCCATTATTAATAAGGTATCGTCCGATGCCACTGCGGCCCGCACGGGACAGGAGCTTGAGAAGCGCGGTTTGAAGATATATGGTGTTTTAAATTACAGTGCTGCACTGGCAGAGGCAGCCTTCGATGGCCGACCGGTGAACGACCGTGCTGCGGTAGAAGAGGCCGGTATTATTATTAATAGAATCTATAATAATTGCGTGACCACGCAATAGCCGGTTTACAGCAGTGCCAGACCTTGCTGCCCGGCCGGGAGCTCGATGGTAAAAACGGCTCCTTTGCCGGGTGCGCTTTCGACGCAGATTGTGCCACCGTGATCGCGGACTATGCTGTGGCAGATGCTCAATCCCAGACCAGTGCCTTCCCCGGCCTGCTTGGTCGTATAGAAGGGATCGAAGATGTGGTCCAGCTTCTCGGCTGCTATGCCGGGGCCGTCATCGGCTATAGAAAGGATGATATTGCCTCCCGACAGGCGGGTGCTGATGGTGATGGTTCCCCGCTGACAAGTCTGGTACATGAAATACTCGGCATTCAATATGATATTCAGCAGACATTGCTGAATCTGCGCTGCGTCGCAGTAGACCGAGGGCAGGTCTTCAGACAGGTCCAGCTGAACCTCGATATTCTCTTTCTGCAGCCGGGTCTGCCTCAGTTTGAGCACATTCTCGATCATGACATTTATATGTTCGGCCGTTTTCTCGGCTTTCTGGCCCCGTGAAAAAGCCAGGAAATTCTTGACCACTTCCGCCGCCCGCTTGCTCTCCCTGTAAATGGACTCCACGTCTTCTTTAATCTCTGGAGCTGTGGCAGGATTCTGCTGCAACAGGTAGGCGAAGCCCATAACTGCGGTAAGAGGATTGTTGATCTCATGGGCCAGGCCGCCCGCCATCTCCCCCAGGGAGACCAGCCTGTCGGCGACGATAAGATTTTCAGTCACTTTCTTCTGCTCGGTGATGTCCCTGGTCACACCGATTAACCCGGTCACCCTCCCTTCGTCATCACGCAAAATACTCATTTTCTCAGACGCCCAGTAGCTTCTCCCGTCACGGGCCTTTACTTTATATTCTATAACCTGTACCTCGGCCTCTCCCTGCAGCAGAGACTGCATGGCAGCTTGCTGGCGCTCGGCATCTCTGCTGTTCATTCCCAGACCGCCTGCATACTCGTCTCCCTGCGTAATCAAGCGTATTATTTCGTCCGCCTTGAGGCCTGTATACAGCTCAATTGATGGACTGATGTATAGCGGTTTCAAATCCAGGCCGACGGTCCATATCACGTCCAGGGAATTCTCCGCCAGAAGGCGGTACCTCTCCTCGCTCTGCCTTAATGCCTCGGCGGCCCTCTGCCTCTCGGTGATATCGGTCATCAGCACCAGGACGGCCGGTCTGCCCTCCCACTTAAAAGTAGTAGCCCTTATCTCCGCCCATTTTGTCGACCCGTCCCTGTCGATAAACCTGAAGGGATACAGCGACGGGACCCTGTCGTGGTTCACCCATGCCGTGTAATATCCCATGACCATTTGCTTATCGTCCGGGTGAATGAACTCGATAAAAGGCCTGGACAGGAAATCCTCCCTGGTATGGAGCATTATTTCAAACGTCCTGTCATTGACGTATTTTATAGTTGAGTCCTGCACGACTGCTATGGCTTCATTGGCGCTTTCCACCAGCAGCCGGTATTTTTCCTCCGATTCCCGTATCTCCTTCTCGGCTTTTTTCCTCTCCGTAACGTCGCGGCCTATACCGAATACGATCCTCCGGCCGCGCAGCTGCAGAGGCGTAAGCGTGAGCTCCAATACCTTTATCTTGCCCCAGACATAGTAATCCCTTTCAACCGTCCCACCCGTCTCCCATATTTTGCGCAGGTTGGCGTACCATTCCTCGTCGAGGTAAGGAGGCAGAGTGTTTTTCACATTCATGGCCAGGAACTCCTCGCGGGTACACTCGAGGAAAGCCAGCGCAGCGTCATTGCCGTCTATATAATTGCCCTCCATGTCCTTTACCAGAATCGGATTGGTTGTCCCGGAAAAAAGAGCATGGTAGCGTTCTTCGCTCTCCTTCAACGCTTCCCTGTCCACGATGTGAGCGACGAAAGTTCCCAGATCCGCCGCAATGGCCTCGACCACACCGCGGGCGTTGAAGGGTATCTCATCAAATACGTGGGAGGCGATATTAAGACATGCTACGGCCCTGCCGTCGTTTATAACCGGTATGACACCCAGGCCCTTCAATCCCTCCTCCCGCCGTACCTGGTCAGTCGCCGTCTCGATTTCGCCGTAAGTGGAGTAAACCGGTACGCCGTTTTTAATGACAAGGGCATTCGGTTCCGAATCATTATAATAGGTAACCTGCCTTACGAAATCATCCGATAGCCCTCTGGAAACCGCCAGATGGAATCCTCCGGCTATAAGATCGGCCAGATAGATTCCCCCGGAGTCCATGCCGGAGACTGAAATTGCGGTATCCAGGCATAACTTCAAGGCCTCGTCGAGGTTTTCAATACCATTGAGTGCCACGGCCAGGTCCCTTTGTATCCGCATCTCATCCTGGGCCTTCTTGCGTTCGGTAGATTCGAGTTTCAACCTTTCACTTAATGCTTCCAGATGTGCTGAGCGCTCGTGCATCTGTTTCAGCAATCCCTGCCGCTGCCTGCGCACCTCGTCCTTCAGTTCGGCATGTTCAATGATGATCTGGAGATGGCCTGAGACCGACTCAACCGCGTCTACGGTATTCGGCGTTATCACGCCGTAGTCCGGGCTGGCAAGCAGGATATATCCTGCTATCTTTTCCGCCAGAGTGACGGGCACCAGCGCCAGTGACTTGCAGCCGTACGAATTGATTGCGTCGTTCACAAGCCTTCTCAGGCTGCCCACCAGGCTGTTCGCCACGGCAAGTGTGTCGTCCAAACAAAGAGAGCCTTTCTCACCGCAGGAGAACTCAGACCCTGCTTCGCTGAAGATCATTTCGACAGATGGCTGGGAAACTGCCTTATTGGTATCCCATAGACCCGGGCTCTGGCCGGTCATGGCTTTAAGCGTCCTGTTTCCGTAAATATCCGCGATAACTATCTCTACGAACGGACAGCGGCTGTAGTCTTTGAGCAGGCCTACCAGGTCGTTCAGCAGCGGTTGAACCGATTCGTGCATCAGTGCCGCCGCGTAGTACGCTGTCAACAGGCGTTCTTTATTCTTCAGACAGGCTTCTTCAGTCACTTCCCTGATCTGAAGGTTCATGCCCTCAAATCGTTTCTTCTTTGACAGATACGGCGTTAGCTTTAAGTCCCAGAACCGGGATTTCTGTCCCGGCCTGGCTACAGGCAGCGCGCGCACTTCGAGCAGACGGCCGGTTTGCTTGGCTTTGCGCCATAGCTCCCGGAATTCATCTTCTTTTCCGGGCTCTCCCCACAGAGCGTTTTTTCTCAGCTTATGTCCGGTCAACTTCCTCAAAGGCAGGCCGCTGATGGCGGAAAAACCCGCATTGCAGTAAGTTATCACGCCTGTTTTATCGAAGATACAGATCCCGTCGGGCAGGCCGCCCAGCATCGCTGTCATCTGTCCCCCCGCCGGCTCCGGTTTCCCTCGGGTCAAGCGCCCTTGTACCGCCCTGCTCTTCCTGGGCGCAGGGCTGTTCCCGATGGCTTTCATCACTGTCTGTCTGGCCCCGCTCTTTTCAGCTTTCTTTGCCATCCCTGTTTGCTCTCCCCTTTATCTACGCCTGCCCCCGCCTTAAACAGCTTACTTTATACTCTTTCTCACCTGCACGTGTCAACGGCATAATCCGTATTCGGACACATTCCGTAATCCTTATTTATCATCTGCCGTCTTTGTGGCATGCCATAACGACGGTTATAATTGAAGTCTCACCCCAATGATGCAGATGGACGACAAAATATTACAGGGGATTTTAAAACCCGCCCGCTATACGGGCGGGGAATGGAACTCCCTGCCCGGGGACTGGGAAACCGCCGATCTGCGGGTGGCATTGGCATTCCCCGATATCTATGAAGTGGGCATGTCCAATATGGCCATACCCATCCTCTACGAAATAATCAACCGCGTCCCGGGTGCGCTGGCCGAACGCGTTTATGCGCCGTGGATCGATATGGAGCAGGCGCTGCGCCGGCACAACCGTCCGCTGTGCAGCCTCGAGACCGGGCGCCCCCTGCGTGACTTCGATATCATCGGCTTTTCGCTTGGCTATGAACTGAGTTACACAACCGTCCTCAATATGCTGGACCTGGCAGGCATCCCGGTCTTCAGCAGCCGGCGTGACGGCACATATCCACTGATCTTAGCCGGCGGCAGTTGCGCTATGAATCCGGAGCCGCTCTCCGACTTCATCGATGTTTTCTTTGCGGGCGAAGCTGAAGGCGTGCTGGAGGAAATACTGGATACAGTGCGGCGGCACAGGGACAACAGGGACGCGCTGCTGAGCAACCTGGCGAAGCTGCCCGGGATATATATCCCCCGCTTTTACTCTGTGTCATACCGGGAGGACGGCACTCCGGCGTCGGTCCATCCCGTGGACGGTGTGGCCCCGGCCGGCATCGAGAAGGCTGTGGCCGATAAGCTAAGGCCGGTAACCCGTCCGGTGGTGCCTTATATAGAGGTAATACACGACCGGGCCGCCGTCGAGATACAGAGGGGTTGCAGCCGGGGCTGCCGCTTCTGTCAGGCGGGCGTGCTCTACCGCCCGGTCAGGGAACTGGCCGAAGATACCGTGCTCCAAACTGCCGGCTGCCTGCTGGACAACACGGGCTACAATACGCTGGCGCTTATCTCCCTCAGCTCCGGTGACTACAGCAATATCCGCCACCTCGTCCAGACCCTGTCCGACAGATATGCGAGGGACGGCATAACCATTTCCCTGCCCAGCCTGAGGATGGACAGGTCCTCCATTGACCTTATCGATTCTCTCCCGTCGGGGCGCAAGACCACGCTTACTTTTGCACCGGAGGCGGGCAGCGAGCGCCTGCGCAAGGCTATTAACAAATGGATACCCCGGGATGCTATGATGGAAACTTTTTCCTCGGCCTTCGAAAAAGACTGGATGAACCTCAAACTGTATTTTATGGTCGGGCTTCCCACAGAGACGGCCGAAGATGTGACGGACATTGCCGCACTGGTGGATTCCATCAGCCGCCTGGGCAGGAGCATACGCGGGCGTCCGCCGCATGTCAGGGTCTCCGTGTCATCGTTCGTTCCCAAGCCGCACACCCCGTGTCAGTGGTCCGCCCAGGAGCGCGGCGAGCAGCTTGAGTCCAAGCAGGCTCTTCTGCGGAGCCTGCTGCGAAAAAGCGGCGTCAAGCTGTCCTGGCACGACACAAAGACCAGCCTCCTTGAGGCCGTGCTTGCACGCGGCGACCGACGTCTGGGCGCGGTTATCTACTCCGCCTGGAGAAGTGGCTGCCGGCTGGCGACGTGGAGCGAGCTTTTCGATTATTCCAGATGGCAGCAGGCTTTCGAAGAGTGCGGGATCGA
>CAZDXZ010000066.1:0-8956 GCA_964509615.1 uncultured Dehalococcoidales bacterium | reverse complement strand
TCATACGGCTTCTGCCCGGCCGTCATACCCGCCGAGCACCTGAAATCGATACACGGGACCGATGAGAAGATCGGGATTGAGAGCATGAGCAAAGGGACCGAGGTCTATAAAGATATAGTCGCCAGGTTGTGCTCGGATATATCATGAGCAATGTCGGGGCGTTGCTTCAGCTGCGCCCGTCAATTGCGGGCGGGTTTAAAAACCCGCCCTGTCAATAATGATATGGATAAAATCAAAAAGATACTCAAACTGCTCATTTCCGCCTATGGGGACCGCATAGCTGAGCGCCGTCTGCCGCCTGTGGACGAGCTGATACTGACCATACTGTCGCAGAATACATCGGACATTAATTCAAGGAGAGCTTTCCAATCCCTGACCTCTTCACTGGGCGGCTGGGACAGTGTGGCGCAGGCGCCGGCATCACGCATCGCGCAGGCCATCCGGGAGGGAGGCCTAGCGGATGTTAAATCCAGATACATACTGAACACGTTGCAGCAACTGAAGAGGGAGGCCCCGGGCTACGACCTTCGCTTCCTCAAGAATATGGAGACGGGGGCGGCGCGGGCCTGGCTGATGCGCCTGCCCGGTGTGGGGAAAAAGACGGCCAGCTGTGTTCTGCTCTTCTCACTCGGCATGCCGGCCTTTCCCGTCGACACCCATGTGCTGCGCGTGGCCGTCAGGCTGGGACTGCTGGCGCCTAAAACTACCGCCGACGCCGCCCATGGCGAGATGGAGCGGCTGGTGCGTCCGGACGACACTTACCGCTGCCATGTATTGATGATAGAACACGGGCGAAATACCTGCAAAGCGCAGCGCCCGCGCTGCGGTTACTGCGTCCTGTCCCGCCTGTGTCCGAGCTATAATAAATTCAAAACCGGTATAGGGAGGTAAAATGCGCAGGGCCACCATGCACTACATACTGGATGCCATCGAAGGGATCATTCTTCTCTTGCTGGTGGCGTCCGGCTTTATTCTATGGTTCGCCCTGCCCGAAGGCACCCCTTCGGATAAAACTGTGCTTTTCGACCGCCGCACCTGGGTACAGGTTCACCAGTGGCTGGCCGTTGGACTGCTGGTCTTCTTCAGCACGCATATCATCACACACTGGACCTGGATCGCATATATGACCAGGAGATACTTCGGGCGTTACAAGAAGAATTGAAGATAACATGTTGACATTTGATTTCTGCTGCTGTAATATGTGATATATTTTTACGATGCTTCGTATAAAACTATCTTTTACCTCCGTTCTGATTTTCGCCCTGGCGCTGCCGGCTTTGTGCTGCGCGGGCCTGGCCGACGCTTCCCCATCGATCTCCGACCTGACATTGTCATCAGGTCTGTCATCCGATTTCCGCCCGCTCGATCAAAGGAGCGAATTCTACATAGACAGCCCGCAGATCTGCTGTTCACTCAAGGTCACGGGCGTCAGTGAAACCATTTCCGTTAAGGCGGACTGGGTATACGTCAGAGGCCAGATGTCCAAAGAAGCCAAACCGCTGGTATCGCAGGATCAGGCCTTCTGCAACAATAACTGCTTCACGGGGTTCACGCTGTCGGCGCCTGTGGGGGGCTTTATCAGCGGTGATTACCGGGTGGACATATTTGTCGAAGGGAAGCCGGTCGACAGCGCCGCCTTCTCCATCCTGCGTGATAGATCGCTGCCTCAACCACAGATAGTCACCTTCACCGCCGAGCCGCTAAAGATTTCCGATGGCCAGCCCGTACAGCTCAGATGGAAGGTATCCGGCGCTTCCAGAATTGCTATTCAGCCCGCGCCCGGGCCTGTGGAACCTGAGGGCAGAGCAGTGGTGACGCCGACGCAGGACAGCGCATACACATTGTACGCAGTGAACAGGGGCGGTGTCAGCTCCAGCAGGTTGAATATCATAGTTGCGCCCGCCATCAAGGAGAAGCCGGACCTGCAGATAACGGAGATGTGGACCAGCGGCAATATACTGGCCTATCGAGTGAGAAACACGGGTAACCTGGTTTCATGCCCCACCCTGTCGCGGTTATATAAAAACGGCGGTGAGGTATCACAGGATTACGTGGCGCCCCTGGCGGCCGGCGAAGAGCGTGTTGAGGCTTTCCAGCAGTACCATTTCTCGCCCCGCTTTAACTATATAACCGGCGCCGCAACAGGTTTCGATACGGTAACCATGCGCGCGTGCATCGATAGCGATGAATCATGTACCGATAGCGATAGATCAAATAATTGCTTCGAGCGTGTTTTCGGCAAATGAACAACATAGAGTTTCACAGGCTCGATCCCGGAAATTCTAACTACCTCAGGCTTTCTTTCAGATTCGGGTTTAATAGACCGGGGAGGCGGGGAAGTGCGGCGTGGATAGAACCTTCCCTCACAGCAGTAAAATAGGTTCCAAGCGCTATCTGCGCGCCATCATCCTCATAGTCTCAGCAGCGCTGATAACACTCCTTGCTCAACCTCAGTTGGCGAGTGCGGCCATACCCTCGACCTGCGTACTCAAATGGGGAACGATTAATACGCCGGGCGGCTACCCACAGCGCAACGATATACGATACCGCAGTGAGATCAATGCCCTGGCAATTTCGCGCGACGGCATTATCTACGCTCTGGATATCCCCAACTCCAGCGCGGGGCTGATTACCAATGCCGGCATCTGGCGCAGCGGTGATGGTGGAATATCCTGGACCCAGCGCCCCACGCAATGGCTGGCCGGAACAACGCCCGCGCCGGTCTTCCCAATAGCAGCCCTGGCCGTTGCTCCCGACAATTCCGACCTTATAGCCGCTGCCTGCATGAATGCGGCGGGCGACCGGCGCAGGGAGGTCTATTTCAGCATGGACGGCGGCATCGTATGGAATTACAGCGGAGCCATACCTTTCCTATACGGGCCCGATGAGCAAATAGGCAGCATCGCTATCACTTATTCGTACGACTACCGTGGGACAAGGGTACACGAGATCATCGTGGGCAGTCGCACACCGTCAGGCGTACTCGCACAGGGCGAAGCTTACGTGCTGCGTTGCCCCGGACTGGCGGGCTGGCAGGCGCAGGGCTTCAGCGGCGGAGATATCCTGGCATTGCAACCTTCCCCCTCGTATGACACCGACCCTTCGCTGGTCGTTATCGCTTGTACCGCGCAACGCACTTATATTAATCTGGGCCGTAGAGATACCGGCGACGGCGTCTGTTTCTGGAACATATCGCAGGGCTACCCCATAGAGTTGTGCACGGCAGACCAGGCCGGCGCCTCCGCCAGCGGCAAGGACAGGGTGATTACGGGCAGCCTGGCCCTTCCTGACGATTTCGACGGCGGCTCAGGACCCGGCCGCATCATCTTCGCCGCCTGCGACTCAAACGGCGCCGCTTTCGGAACTTCACGTCCGCTGGACGATGTCTATCGCATCAACGATACCATCGTCACCCGTCTCAATCTTCCCGGCGGCAGGCCGCGCATCAGCTCGATTGCCTACAACGGCTCAATATCTTCCGGCAAACTGCTGGCCGGATTCGTGGAAGCCGACATAGTCAGCGGTGAATCGCAGGTAAGGCTCACGGCCGATCCGCTGGCAAACTGCAGCACCTGGGTCAAGCCGCTCAAGCCGCCTACGGGAGGCTACAACACAGGCTTCGCAAACGTGCAGGTAGCCTGGATCGATGACGGCTCAACCGCCCTGGCCGCCACGGGCTCTGGCAACCGCAGCAGTCCCGCCCAGTGGGCTGATATCAACGGGGCGCCCTGGGCCTCATCACCGCTGGACGAGACCGCTTTTTCGATCAGCCGGGACGATTCGGTTTCCTGGAACCAGTTTAGCCTGATAGACACGCAGATCAATCGTTATCGTTCCCTGGCCGTGGTTGAAAATGGAAAAACCGTTTATATATCATCCGTCAACGACAATGGACTGGGCAGCACATGGCGCAGCCGCACCCCGGTCACAGGCGAGGCCTGGCAGCGTGTGGCCTGCCTGGACTTCACTGCCCCTCTGCTCAGGCTGTCGCCCGATGAGGAAGACGAATCGGTAGTATTCCTGGGCGATCAGGGCACAACACGTATTATGCAGTCACGGGACGCCGGCCAGACCTGGCGCGACTGTCTGCCGGGCATCTATCTACAGGACATGGCGGCGGGGAGCAGCGACGAGCTCTATGTGATACAGGCCGATGCGCTGATGCGTCGCGGCAAATACCAAACGGGTGGGTGGGTCTGGGATAAGATAAGAGACACTGGATTGCTGTCGGCTCATAATATCGTCGTGCAGGAGGGCAGCGTCATGGCCGGGGCGGCTCTTGGGCGCCAGTGCCCCGTATCTTACTCGCTGGACCACGGCGACAACTGGGAGCTGATAACCGAGCCGGCCTATAGCAGCGGAAACCGCCATGTGGCCTTCGATGACGAGTTTAAGGATAACCACCTCATTTATCTGGCCGACGACGCGGGCGGGCTGTACCGCTGGACCATAGGCAACAGCAACCGCTGGGACGACATGGCGCCGCCGGATAACAGCTACTACGGGCAGGCGGCGGCGGCAAGGAGCATGTATTACGCTGCTTTCAGCCAGACCAACAACGCGACGGGGGTATCGAGGACAACCTACTCTCGTGCCGGCATACCCAAGGACGGCATATTCTGGGACAGCCTTTCGACCGGCCTGGGCACAGGCGTCGTCTTCCGGCTGGAGCCGACCGCGCTGGTATATGCCGACGCTACTCTCTGGGCGTTCGATGCGCGGGATTACGATGCAATCGCTGGTAAAGGCCTGCTCTGGGCGTTCAGGGACACGCTGGCCAACCGCTCCCCCTGGCTCATCTCGCCCAAAGGCAGCAGCCTGGTCTATTGCGATCCCGTGACCGGACGTAACGCGCAGGTCGACTTAAGGTGGGAGCAGCTTTCGCTGGCCGATGCCTATCAGGTGGAAGTGGGCAAGGATAAATGGTTCGATTTAGCTGTAACCGAGGCTGAGCCGGCGGATAATCCCTTCTTCGTGCCCGAGAACTCTCTTTATCCCTCCTATTACATCAGGCCGGGTACACTGCCCGCCGCCGGGCAGGACTACTTCTGGCGAGTGAGGGTAAGAAGGGCGGCTACCGGCCAGGTGATACGCAGCCGCTGGTCGCCCGCCTTCAGCTTCAGCGTCCGCCCCGGCTACCCGGTCTCGGCGCCCGCTTACACGGGCATCGAGTCGCTGCAGCCCTGCCACAACGCCTGCGAGGTTTCACCCTATCCGCTCAGCTTCGCCTGGTCGCCCATGCAGGGTACCACCAGCTACCGCTTCGTGCTTGCCGGCGAACCCGACCTGGGCCAACCCGTGATAGACCAGTCAGTAGATGCGGCGGCCTTCAAGCTGCCCTGGCGGCTGGAATACGCTACAGCCTATTTCTGGCAGGTCACGCCGCTCAAGCCGGTGCCCGGTGACAGCAGCCCCGTATTCTCCTTCATAACGGCCGCCGAGCCGAGGTCTCAAGTCCCGATGATACCATCTGATAACACTACAAACGGGCTGCTGGCAGCGCTCGTTTTCACCATCCTGTTCGGCCTGTCGATACAGGTCATAATCTATCGCAACAACAGACGATAACTGCTGTTGGGGCGTTGCTTTAGCTGCGCCCGCATTTTCGGGCGGGCTTTTTAGCCCGCCCCTGCATCTTACTGGCAGAAAGCACCCCCTTTGCGCTATAATCTCTGCCGTTGTGGTGAGTGTGGCCCAGAGGCCTAAGGCGCCAGGTTGTGGCCCTGGATATCGAGGGTTCGAATCCCTCCACTCACCCCATCTCTTCTTCACTGTCGAACGGGCGGAGGACGGGTATATGACGGGCGGCAGGGAAGAACCTGTAAATCAATTCAGTGGTAAACACGAGCTGCAAACAAGGAGGGACAGACTATGTATTTAGCAGGTCTTATTTTTACGGTGATAGGGTGGGCATTTCAATTGTACGAGACTTTGATTAAGAAGACCCGGAGTATCAACGCTTTCCTGCCCGCAACATATGTTATTGCCTGCATCCTGTTTGGAATCAACAGCTTCATGGCAGGCGATATGTTTTACGCTGTAATGGATGCTGTCTGCGCATTATTGGCATTGATCGTGTTCCTTGTGCTGGTCACCCGTAAAAAGAACGCCTGAGTTCAATATACGGTCAACGCCGGAAATCGCTCATAGATGGGACGCCGTCCAGCCCGGTCGCTTTTTTCACCGCATTGACTATGGCCATGCCGGTCACTTCGGCAGCCATCGATCCCACCGAGGTGATATCGCTTGGCCGGCCACCCAGCGAAAGGGCAAAGATCGTATCACCATCGTGCATGCTGTGCGAAGGATTAATTGAGCGTGCCAGGCCGTCATGAGCCATCCCGGCAACCTTGGCAGCCTGTGCTTTAGTCAGGGCTGCATTCGTGGCCACAACTCCCACTACCGTATTACGGCCGGGCTCCGCCAGAAATGTATAACCCTGTTTCATCAGGTCCATAGTATTATCAAGACCCCTGCCATCCTCACGCCGGATTCCCGCCATAATCTGCCCGCTCGCCGGGTCGACAATATCGCCCAGCGCATTCACGATAAACAGAGCTGCAACCACTACTTCGCCGTAGAATTTCAGGCTGGCGGTGCCCATTCCGCTCTTCATAGCGCATTTCTTGCCTTTAAGCTGGCCGATCATGGCGCCGGTCCCGGCGCCCACACAACCTTCGGCTATCGGACCTGAAGTCGCATCCCGGCATGCTTTGTATCCTTCGAGGACGCCGGGCCGCACCCTGGCATCGCCGATATCGAGATCGAAAACCACTGCCCCCGGAACAATGGGAACCCTCACGCCGGCCATCTCATAACCTATACCTTGTTCCTCCAGGTAGCGCTGTACTCCGCCGATGGAGTTAAGCCCGAAAGCGCTGCCGCCGCTCAACATGACCGCATGAATTTTTTCAACCACATTGATCGGATTTAGCAGATCCGTATCCCTGGTACCGGGAGCGCCTCCCCTGACATCCACCCCTGCCACCGCTCCATCTTCGCAAAGAATCACCGTGCATCCCGTCGCCGCATCTAAATCCGTGAAGTGGCCGACCTTGATACCGGGCACATCCGTAATCGCATTAAACATGCCAACCTCCCGAAGTTGCTCCACATAAACTGAAGCTCAGTTTTCCAATTCGGCGATCGATACCAGACGCCACTCTGTGCCGTGCAGGGCCAGGGTGGTCCAGACGGCAGCCTTCTTCACCGGCCGTCCCGTAGTGTCGCTGATGAAAGTATATTCAGCCGAGCCTGTCTGCTGCGCTACCATCTTTTTACCCATCGCCTCCAGTTCAGGGTAGTTCACATAGCGCGGGTCCGTCAGCAGGTTCTTGCCGGTCTCAAGCCCGTTCGAGCAGTAGATGGTAAGCCCGTCGGTCTGGGCGACGTTGACCTTCATGGCCCTGACTTCCGCGGCAGGGGCGATGGTGCCGTCCAGCAGGTCTCCCGGTTTGAACAGGGCGCTGACCATACCCAGCAGCACACCGTCTTCGGTGATCACCGGCCGCACCAGCACCACGGCATCGACACCTTCAACCGCCCTGAAGACATTGCTCAGCATGGGCTTCCTGTTTTGGGCGAAATCCGCGAAGAACTGCTTGGAAGCGTCCGTAATGGCGGTCTCCGTCCCCTCATACTGGCGGTATGCCTCCGGCGCCACTGTGATCATCTTCCCCTGGGGATCGGAGGTCGAGCAGTCCGTCAGGTAGGGATATTTTCTGCATAACCCGTTTAATATCCCTCTTGTCTCTTCACCCTGGATTCCGCTTTTTGCGATTTTTTCGGCGGCGTTTGCAACGGCGTTATCCAGGTTGAGCAGCTTGGATTGAATTATGGACTGAAGGTTCTCCGTCGCCGATTTCATCTGCCTGATATTTTTCACCGGCCCGGCGCAGCCCGCAGCCGTCACTACCGCAGGGATGATTAATATGAAACCAAGCAACAGCAATAAGATCTTTTTCATGTGCGCCAAATTCTCCCTGATGGACATCCCTCTCATAGTTCAGGTTTCCTTATGTTATCGTAAGCCGGCCCTTCAGGCAACGCCCGGCTTATAAACAGCCTTAAAAAAGCTTCTCCTGCTTAAATTCCAGCCTGAAAAATGATACACTTGTTGGCAAATTTTGCTGCCAACAGCACGGTTTTGATATGTTTGGCAGCCCCGGTTCACAGTTGCGCACATAAAGTTATTCTTTAATTGCTCGGACGGGAAGGACTTTGATCATGCATTTTGCTCAGCGTATTTTTTGCGGTCAACTGACTACTGCTGATGTCGGTAAAAAGGTGCTGCTGGCCGGGTGGGTGGATGCCTATCGCGATCATGGCGGACTGCTGTTCATCCACCTGCGCGACCGCAGCGGCATTATACAGGTCGTATTCAGCCCGGATGTCGCGCCGGACGACGTGTGTCGGAGGGCGGCCTCGCTACGTTCCGAGTACTGCGTCGCTGTCAGCGGCGAGGTAAAAAAACGACTTGCCGGCACGGAAAATCCCGGCATCGAGACAGGAGGGATCGAGGTCATGGTCAGCGAACTGACCGTGCTCTCCGAATCCGACCCCCTGCCGTTCGCCGTCTCCGAGAAGGCCATGGTTGTGGGCGCGGCATCCGCGGGCGGTGACAGTGTGGCCGAGGATTTACGCCTGCAGTACCGCTACCTGGACTTGCGCCGGCCATCCATGCGCGACAACCTGATGGCGAGGCACCGTATCTTCCAGTGCGTGCGCGAGTTCCTCGACTCGAAGGGCTTCGTAGAGATCGAGACGCCGGTGCTGACGATGAGCACCCCCGAGGGCGCGCGCGATTACCTCGTACCCAGCCGCGTCCATCCGCAGAATTTTTACGCGCTGCCCCAGTCGCCGCAGCTCTTCAAACAGCTGCTCATGATCAGCGGCATGGAGCGCTATTTCCAGCTGGCGCGCTGCTTCCGCGACGAGGATCTGCGTCCCAACCGGC
>CAZDXZ010000065.1:0-8977 GCA_964509615.1 uncultured Dehalococcoidales bacterium | reverse complement strand
TGCCGCGGCGGCGGATTATTTTGCACTTTTCACAACGTTTTTTAACTGAAGCTCTAACCTTCATTTCCGATATGTCCTCGTTTCCAAAAAAACCGTTTAATAATATAATCCTTTATTCACTTTATGTCAAAATAATACTCTCGGCTTACTTGAAGCGGTAGGTGATCCTGCCCCTTGTTAGATCGTAAGGTGACAGCTCGACCAGCACTTTGTCCGCCGGCAATATCCTGATGTAGTGTCTGCGCATCTTCCCGGATATGTGTGCAAGGACTCTGTGACCATTGGCCAACTCCACTCTGAAAGTAGCATTGGGCAATGATTCAATTACAGTTCCTTCAACCTCGATTGCTTCCTTTTTATCCATATATTGATCTTACGGCAAAGTCAGTATCCGGGCATCTCCGCTCCCAATAGCAATTGTATGCTCAAAATGAGCCGAAAGGCTATGGTCTGCGGTATGCACGGTCCAGCCGTTGGCATTCTGCCGTGTCTTCCAGCCGCCGGTATTCACCATCGGCTCAAGCGCCAGCGTCATACCTTTTTTCAACCTGAGCCCTTCACCTTTGCTGCCGAAGTTGGGCACCAGGGGGTCCTCGTGCATATCTCTGCCGATCCCGTGGCCCGAGTATTCCCTGACCACGTTGTAACCATTCTTTTCCACATAAGCTTGAATGGCCGCCCCTATATCACCCAGCGTCCCGTCTTCGCGCGCCGCTGTTATCCCCTCAATCAGGGAGGTCCGGGCAACTTCCATCAGGCGGGTCGCTTCAGGGCTAACCTGGCCGACGCCGACAGTTATCGCGGCGTCGCCCTGGAACCCTTTATAAATAACGCCGAAATCCAGGGACACTATGTCGCCTTCCTTCAGCACCCTGTTGTCGGGTATGCCGTGAACGATCTCGTCATTTACCGAGGCACAGATGCTGGCAGGAAAACCGTTGTAGCCCTTGAACGACGCTCTGGCCTCTTTCCACCTGCCGAGCTCCTTCTCGGCCAGGTCGTTGAGCTGCCGCGTTTTAATACCCGGTTTAACTGCTTGGCTCATTCTCTGCAACACTATCGCTACAATCCTGCCGGCCTCTCGCATGACGGCGATCTCTTCGGCCGATTTGATGATGGTCATTTACTTCTTCTTCTTCAGTCCTTTAAGAAATTTGACGATGTCTTTGCCCACCTCGTCTATGTGCTGATTGCCGTTGCACCTGAAAAGCCTGCCTTTTTTCTCGTAGTACTCTAGCAGCGGCATCGTCTGGGAGAAATAAACCTTGAGGCGCTCCTTGATGGTCTCTTCCTTATCGTCGGCCCTCTGATAAAGCTCACCCTGGCATTTATCGCAAACGCCCTCTTTCTTGGGCGGCTGGTTCCTCTGATGGAAGGGGGACTGGCAGGTCCGACAGACCCAGCGTCCGGTCAGCCTGTCCAGCAGTACGCTCTCAGGGACCTCTATATATATGGCCTTTTCGATCGATTTGCCCTGTTTTTCCAGAGCGGCGTCCAATGCCCTGGCCTGCTCGAGCGTGCGGGGAAAACCATCGAATACGCAACCGTTCATGCAATCGTCTTTAGCGATGCGTTCGAGTATCATCTTGATGGTTATCTCGTCAGGCACCAGTTTCCCGGCCTTCATGTAAGATTCCGCCTGTTTGCCCAGTTCGGTCCCGTTCTTCAATGCATGCCTGAAAAGATCGCCCGATGCAACGTGCGGCAAAGACATCTCCTTGACTATGATATCTGCCTGCGTACCCTTTCCCGCCCCGGGCGCACCAAGCAAAATGAAGAACATTTTCAAATCCTCCTTACTTTAAGAAACCTTCATAGCGCCGCATGGTAAGCTGCGCCTCTATCTGCTTCATGGTATCCAGCGCCACGCCCACCACGATCAGTATGGCTGTGCTGGAAAGCGTCATTACGGATGCGTTGGTAATCTGACTGGCGACAAACGGCATAATGGCCACAATGGCCAGGAAAAGGGCGCCGCCCCAGGTCAGACGGTTGGTAACGCCGTTCAAATAATCCGTGGTGGGTTTACCCGGCCGTACGCCCGGAATGAACCCGCCCTGCCGCTGCAGGGTACGCGCCAGGTCCATCTGCTCAAATATGACCATGGTATAGAAGAAGGTGAAGCCGACTACCAGCACGAAGTACAGTACCCAGTAAAAGAGGCCGATCGGTATCGGCGTGCTGGGGTTAAACCATTCCATAATAGTATTGGCAAAATTGGGGTCCTGTCCGGCCGGCGCCGCGAAATAGCTGGCGATAGTTCCGGGGAAGACCATGAGAGACATGGCGAAGATCAGCGGTATCATGCCGGCCATATTAACGCGCAGCGGAATGTAAGTCGATCCGGCCTGACGGTACATTTTGCCGCCGCGGAAAGCCGTGCGGGCATACTGCACCGGTATGCGCCGGTGTCCCTCAGTAAAAATCACGATTAAAACTATGGTTGCCAGCGCCAGCAGCACGAATACGCCGACGCCCGCCCAGTTATCCTTGGCTATCATGCCGCGTCCTATCTGTTCGGGAAGGCCGGCGATGATGCCGCCGAAGATAATGATCGAGACGCCGTTGCCGATGCCCCTCTCCGTAATAAGCTCACCCAGCCATACACATATCATGGTGCCGGCGGTTAACGATGCTACGATAGCCACCGTCTCCAGAGCTCCTGCCTGCAGGACGCCGCCCTGGCTGCGCAAAAGCTGAAGCTGGGCGAATCCCTGCAGCGCAGCCAGCGGTATGGTCAGCCAGTGTGTTATCTGATTGATCCTGTTCCTGCCTGCTTCTCCTTCCTCGGAGAGCCTGCGCAGAGCCGGGATAACGGGCACCAGAAGCTGCATGATAATGGACGATGTGATGTAGGGGTAGACGCCCATTGCAGCTATGCTGAAATATCTCATAGCCCCACCGCTGAAAAGGTCGAGCATGCCTAACAGCTGGCTGCGATCGAAAATCTCCTGAAGCGCTTCCAGGTCCACGCCCGGTATAGGAATATGGGCAATAAATCTGAATGCGATCAGTATTGCCAGCGTGAAGATGAGCTTCTGCCTTAAATCAGGCAGGGAGAAGGCATCTATCATCGCCTGGATCAGGCGAGGCCGTGACTGAGTCTGCGGCATACTAAATCTCCTCTACCTTGCCCCCGGCCGCCTCGATTTTGCTTTTGGCAGCGCCTGAAAACTTATTGGCTTTAACTGTGAGCGCCCTGTCCAATTCGCCATTGCCGAGTATCTTCACCGGCAGGGCCGCCGATTTTACCAGGCCCGACTGCACCAGAATCTCGGTATTTACCTCGGCGCCTGCATCGAATTTTTTCAAATCGCCCACATTTACCAGACTGTATTGTATTTTAGCTACATTGGTGAATCCCCTGGTCCAGGGCAGCCTCTTGATAATCGGCAGCTGACCGCCTTCGAATCCGGGGCGCAGGTCCCTGCCGGACCGGGACTTCTGTCCCTTGCATCCGCGTGTTGAAAACGTCCCGTGTCCGCTGCCGTCTCCGCAGCCGACGCGTTTCTTCTTATGTTTGGCCCCCGCAGGAGGTTTTAAATTACTTTGATCCATGTTTTTTCTCTTCTACTTCAAGCATATGGCTGACTTTATTAATCATGCCCCGGATAACCGGGGTATCATCTTTTTCGACCACCTGGTTCAACCTGTGAAAGCCGAGCGCCCTGATGGTTCTCCTCTGGTCGCCGGCATATCCGATATCGCTTTTTACCCACTTGATACGTATCTTAGCCACGTGACTATTTCTCCTCGTCCCCCTGCAGTCCTTTCCTTCGCCTGAGGCTCTCCTTGAAATCCCGGAGGTTGGCCAGGGCCAGGACGGTCGCTTTGGTAACATTGACCGGATTGGCGCATCCAAGGGATTTGGTCAGGATATCCCTGACGCCCGCAGCCTCGACAACGGCGCGCACCCCGCCTCCGGCGATAACGCCGGTGCCCGGAGGGGCCGGCTTGAGCAGCACACGGGCCGCCCCGAACTTGGAAAAGCTCTCATGGGGGATAGTCTTGTCTTTAAAAACGACGCTGATTATGTTCTTCTTGGCTGATACACCGGCTTTGCGGATAGCCTCAGGGACTTCGCGTGCCTTGCCCAGGCCAACGCCCACATGTCCCTTGCCGTCGCCGACAACCACCAGCGCCCGGAAGTGCATGTTCTTGCCGCCTTTGACCACCTTGGTCACGCGGTCGAGTGATACCAGCTTCTCAGTGAACTCCATATCGCTGGTGTCCACCCGTGGCATAACGGTATGCATTTTAGTATCAGCTTTCATACTCTAATCCTCAGAATTTTAAACCGGCTTTACGTGCCGCCTCGGCCAGGGCCTTGACGCGGCCATGATATTTATAGCCGCCCCGGTCGAAAACGACCTGGCTAACACCCTTTTCCTTGGCGGATTTGGCCAGCTCCGATCCCACCAGTTCGGCAACCTGCGTTTTATTTTTGCCCTTCAACTGATCCTTCAGACCCATGCTCAGGCTGCTGGCAGCGGCGATGGTTTTGCCCTCTGCATCATCTATAATCTGCGCATAGATATTGCTCAGGCTGCGGAAGACGCACAATCTCGGCTGGTCCGGTGCGCCGACCACCGTGGTCCTGATGCGCTCATGGCGCCTTTTGCGGGCTATATTCGAACTAACTTTAGCCATTATAATTTCCCTTTCGTAGCGGTCTTGCCGGCCTTACCGGGCTTAAGGCGAAGCCTCTCACCGGCATATTTAACACCCTTGCCCTTGTAAGAATCAGGAACGCGTATGCGCCTGATTTCGGCAGCCGTTTCGCCGACGAGCTCTCTGTCGACGCCGACCACACGGATCTTATTGGTCCCCTCCACAAGGATATCTATTCCCTTGGGCGGGTCGAATTCCACCGGGTGGCTGTAACCTATTTGCAGCTTCAGCTTGTTGCCCTCTTTCAGGGCCCTGTAGCCGACGCCGCTTAATTCGAGGTTCTTCTCGAAACCCTTGGTGACGCCGTTTACCATGTTGGCCAGTAACGATCTGGTGAGGCCATGCAGCGAACGGTGCTGCCTGTTGTCGGTCGGGCGCGTCACAACCAGGTTGCCGCTTTCCTGCTTGATCGTGATATCGGGGTGGAATTCACGCGTCAGCTTGCCTTTACTGCCTTCCACGGTAACCGCTGTGCCTTCGATCTTCACCTTGACGCCGGCAGGCACAGGCACGGGCATCCGTCCTATACGAGACACGGGTTCACCTCACTGAATTCAATTACCATACGTAACATAACACTTCGCCGCCTATATTTTTCTTCCAGGCCTCCTGTCCCGTCATCAACCCTTTTGAGGTGGAGACGATGGCAATGCCGAGGCCGCCGTACACCCTGGGTATCTCTTTTTTACCGGAATATACCCTGAGTCCCGGCTTGCTGACACGCTCAAGGCCTATGAAAGCAGGCTGCTTATCAATATATTTAAGTGTGATTTTGATCATGCGCTGCGGTTCGCCTTTCACGATGGAAAAATCGGAAATAAAGCCCTCATCCTTGAGAATTTTAGCAACCGCGATCTTCATCTTGGATGCAGGGACGTTCACACTGTCATGGCGTGCCATGGCAGCATTGCGTACCCGGGTCAGCAAATCAGCAATAGGATCAGTAACCATTGATAAACAACTCCGCTATCTTATTACCAGCTCGATTTCCGTACTCCCGGCAACTCGCCGTTGAGGGCCAGCGCGCGGAAGCAAATTCGGCATATGCCGAATTTTCGAATGTATGCCCGCGGCCTTCCACACAGCCTGCAGCGGTTATGCTGCTGCACCTTGTACTTGGGTGGCCGGTTCGCCTTATTTATCTTGCATAACTTCGCCATAATTAAACCCTACTAATTTTTCTTAAACGGCATGCCGATGGCCTCTAGCAGGCGCCTGCCGTCTTCATCCGTCTTAGCCGATGTAACGATGGTGATCTCAATGCCCCTGGTCTTGTCCACCTTGTCATACTCAATCTCGGGAAAAACGATCTGCTCTTTCATGCCCAGGGTATAGTTACCCTGCCCATCGAAAGCGTCCCTCGAGACACCCTGGAAATCGCGTATACGGGGCAGAACAACGCTGACAAGCTTATCCAGGAATTCATACATCCTTTTATCGCGAAGCGTTACCATCATGCCGATGGGAGTGCCCGCGCGCAGCTTGAAGGCAGCTATGGATTTCTTTGCCTTGGTGATCACCGCATGCTGGCCGGCGATGGTGGTGAGGTCTTTTTCCGCGGCTTCCATAGCCTTGGGATTGGTCAATGATTCACCCATACCCAGGTTAAGAACGATCTTATTAACCCTGGGCACTTCCATCACATTTCGATAGCCGAATTTCTTTATCAGCTGCGGCACGATCTCTTTGTTATATCTTTCTTTTAGCCTCGCCATTATCGGGTTACCTCAATTTAATCAATGATCTCATTACAGCTGCGACAGAACCTGGCCCTGTTGCCGTCTTCAAGCTCCCGGTATCCCACCCGGGCCGGCTTGTTGCATTTATTACAGATAATCATCACGTTGGAGATATCGATGGGCGCTTCCAGCTCGATGATGCCGGCCTGCCTTGTTTTTCCTTTTGTCTTAGAATGCCGCTTGATCAGGTTGAAACCTTCAACGATTATGCTGTTCTGATCGGGCAATGCCTTTCGCACCTTGCCCTTTTTACCCTTGTCCTTGCCAACTATGATTAAAACGTTGTCGTTTTTTCGAATCTTCATATCACAGCACCTCGGGCGCCAGGGAAATAATCTTCATAAAATTCTTGTCCCTCAATTCCCTTGCCACCGGTCCGAATATACGGGTACCCTTGGGATTACCCTTGTCGTCGAGTATCACAGCGGCGTTATCATCGAACCGCACATAAGATCCATCCGGTCTGTGATGGTGCTGTGCAATCCTGACGATGACCGCCTTGACAACATCGCCTTTCTTAACCACGCCGCCCGGTATGGCGCGTTTGACGCTGCAGGTAATTACATCGCCTACGGAGGCATAGCGCCTGCGCGTGCCGCCCGGCACCCCGATGCACATTACCTGGCGTGCGCCGGTGTTGTCCGCAACTTTCAATCTGGTATTAGGCTGGATCACTTTAGCTCTCCTGCTTTTCCTCTGCCAGGTCGTCTTTTAAGGCACCGACTATATCTGCCTTTTGTATTATCTCCACGACCCGCCAGTTCTTATCTTTGGACAGTGGCCGCGTCTCAACTATTCTGACAACGTCCCCGACGTTGCATTTATTCTCCTCGTCATGGACCTTAAAACTGGAGGAGTGCCTGACCACCTTATGGTACAGAGGGTGTCTGCGCAGGTTCTCAACGCGCACGACAACCGTCTTCTGCATCTTATTGCTGGTGACCTTACCGATCCTGGATTTCCGGTTCTTTTCCATTTTTTACTTCTTGCCAAGCTCCCGTTCGCGAATAATCGTGTTTATCCTGGCGATCTTTTTCCTGACCTTGGGCAGTTCACGGTGGTTGACCAATTGCCTGGTCTCCAGCTTGAAGCGCAGGTTAAACAGCTCCTGGTGAGCTTCCTCCAATTTTTTTTGCAGTTCGGCGTCACCCAACGCCCTGATTTCAGTTAGTTTCACCTTTTACCACTTCCTTGAGAGTCTCGCGTGCTACAAACCTTGTTTTAATCGGTAATTTATAAGCGGCCAGGTTCAGCGCTTCTTTAGCCTGATTCTCTTTAATCCCGCCGACCTCAAACATGATCCTGCCGGGCTTGACCACGGCTACCCAGTGGTCCACAGCGCCCTTGCCGCTGCCCATGCGCGTCTCGGCCGGCTTCTTGGTGACGGACTTGTCGGGGAATACCCGTATCCATACCTGTCCGCCGCGGCGCAGGTAACGCACGATAACACGGCGTGCGGCTTCGATCTGCCTGGCCGTAATCCAGTGAGCTTCCTCGGCCTGCATGCCGTAGTCGCCGAAGTTAATTGTATTACCGGATTGTGCCTTACCACGCAGGTGGCCGCGGTGGCACTTACGATACTTCACTCGTTTCGGTTGTAACACTTTCTCTCCTTACTTCAGGGATAATGTTGCCTTTATATATCCATACTTTAACGCCGATATTGCCCATGGTGGTATGGGCCTCGGCCAGGCCGTAATCGATATCAGCGCACAGTGTGTGCAGCGGCAATTGCCCGTCGTGAATGGTCTCACGCCTGGCTATTTCAGCGCCGCCCAGCCTGCCTGCGCAGCTTATCTTTATGCCCTTGGCCCCGGCCTGCCTGGTCTTAAAGGCAGCTTGTTTCATGGCGCGCCTGAAAGCCACGCGGCGCTCCAGTGAATCGGCGATGTTGCGGGCCACCAGAGCGGCCTCCGTCTCGGGCTGCTCCACTTCCTTAATGGACAGCTTAACCTTCTTGCCGCATATCTTTTCCAGTTGGGACCTCAGCTCCTCGGCGCGCTGGCCGCCTCTTCCGATCACAATGCCCGGCCTGGCGGTAAAAATCGTCACCACTATATCGTTTCCCTGACGGTCGATCTCAACCCTGGCTACCGCACCCTCGCGCAGACGGCGTTTGATCTCTTTGCGCAACTTGAGATCGTCGTGGATGGCCTCCAGGTAATGTTTTTCATCGTACCATTTAGCCTTCCAGCCGCGTATGATCCCTATGCGGAAACCGTAGGGGTGAACTTTATGTCCCACTTATTTATCCTCCTCGGAGACGAAAACCTTGATATGGGTTGCGCGCTTTAATATGGGGCTGAACCGGCCTCTGGCTTGCGGTCTATACCTTTTCAGCGTCCTGGCTTCGTCAGCCGTGATATATACAACCTTCAATTCGGCGGGATCCATCTGGAAATTGTTCTCCGCATTGGAGGAAGCCGATTTAATCACCTTGGCAACGGCTTTGGCAGCGGGAGTAGGCGTGAATTTCAATATATTCAGGGCGTCCTCGACTTTCTTGCCCCGAACCATATCCACCACAAGTTTCATCTTGCGGGGAGGGATTCCTATATCTTTAGCTA
>CAZDXZ010000064.1:0-9125 GCA_964509615.1 uncultured Dehalococcoidales bacterium | reverse complement strand
TCAGCTACAACGCAGCCGATTATGTGGGCGCCAATAAAAAACGCATGGATGAAAACGCCCGAATACTCTCGGGCATTTCTGAAGGCAAACCTGCAGCTAAGAAAACCAGTAAAAAGAAATCAAAGTAAATCCAATCTACTGCTAAACTGGCGATCAACCGAACCAAGGATTCACGAAGTTGGCCAGCTTCTCGCCGTATGGTGCAAAGGTCATCTCAATGATATCCGGCTGGTCTCCGCGTACAAAGACACCACGCAACTTGGAGTACTCGCGGAATCCCTCGATGCCGTGGTGGTAACCCATTCCACTCATTCCGCTTCCTCCAAATCCGACGGAGGGAAGAGTGGCATGCATCATGCAGCAATTAACGCTGACACCGCCGGATGAAGTCTTAGTTATCACCCTGTCTACCTTCTCTTGGTCATGGCCGAAGACATAAAGAGCCAGGGGCCTTTCGTGGGCATTAACGTAATCTATGGCCTGATCGAGAGTGTCGTAAGGCTTAACCGGCACAATAGGGCCGAATATCTCCTCCTGCATGATACCCAGTTCATCGCCGGGATCCAGCACCAGCATGATGGGAATCCTGCGCGTGGGCCTGTCGACTACGCCGCCTTCCTCCAGCTCTATGACCTTGCATCCCGCTTTAAGGGCCTGATCGAGCAGTTTAAGCAGCCTGTCGAAATGATGCTCATTGATAATGCCGGTGCAATTATCCGTCCGGGAGTAGTCCGGCATGCTTTCATGAACATACTGCTTCGCCAGCTGAACGAATTTGTCCATGCTTTTTCTGGGCACCAGGCAGAAGTCAACGCTTATGCAGAGCTGCCCGTTTTTAATGGTTTTTATACCTATCACCTGCCTCACAGTGTCCATATCAACGGTGTCTTCCATTAAAATGGCAGGACATTTCCCGCCAAGTTCAAGCGTCACAGGAACCAGGTTGGCCGCCGCCGCCTTCATCACCTCCCTCCCTATCCTGGGATTGCCCGTATACATAAGATGGTCCCAGGGAAGCGTGATAAATTCTTTTGCCAACCCCAGTCCGCCGGTCACCACGGTTACCAGGTCCGGATCATATGTCTCCTTCACTAGATCGTGTATAACCTCACTGCAGGCCGGCGCGATGTCGGAGGGTTTGATTATGACGCGGTTTCCGGCCGCCAGCATCTCCGCCAGGCAGCCGAAGGCTATTTCCAACGGAAAGTTCCAGGGGACGATATTGCCAATGACACCCTTGGGCTGATAGCGCATCACGGCTTTTCCGTTGCCCCACATATTCGCATCGACTTCACGCACCTCGTCGCGCATCCAGTTTTCCAGGCTCGACATCACAAATACCGTCGTATCGACTATTTTTAAAATCTCCAGTATATCCGTGGCCAGCCCGTGGTGCACTGCAAAGTCACTGGCCATTGCCTTTCGTATGCGCTCGCGGTTGGATAAGAGCATACCGCACAGCTTATCGAGATTGGCCTTGCGCTCTTCAAGGCTCGGATAGGGATGGGCTAAAAACGCCTTTTTCTGCCTCTCAAATGCCTTATGTAATGCCGATATGCTGGCAGCATCGCCGTCTGATTCCACAACATTGCGCTTGACTGAACCCTCTTTCCCGGTATTACTCGCTTGCCTCATGTTTAACCTCCCTCCGAAAACATTGAATTAATATGCGTGGACCGGTGTAAAGACCCGCTTGGCTAATAGATTTCTTTTCGGCTGGCAGACCTGCTTAATAGCGTTATTGGAAGTTCAACCACCACCTGCCACAGCCTTATTGACATGCATTGATTGTATGATATACTGCATTGTAAAGTATCTTAATAATACTTGTCAATACAGGCGACAATTAAAAGTCTTGCAAATTTACCCTTGCCGGTTCAATACTTATACCGAGGTATTGATATTGTAAAGGAAAGCCCTCTGTAAATTATGGTTAGGTCAGAAATAAATGAACAGCCGTTGATTATTGACATAAAGGGCAATTCTCTGGATGACGGGCCTGGTATACGGTCGGTGGTCTTTTTCAAGGGTTGCCCTCTCGATTGTATCTGGTGTCATAATCCGGAAAGTAAAAAAACGGATGCCGAGTTATTCTGGGAAAACGATAAATGTATCGGCTGTGGTGACTGTGTTCAGGCCTGTCCCGCCGGTGCGATTTCGCAGGACAATCCTTTCCATGTCGACCGTGAAAACTGTAATCTATGCTTTAAATGCCTGGATATTTGTCCGGCACAGGCGTTGAAACGTATGGGCCGCAAAATGTCAGTTGAAGAAATTGTCCAGCAAATCGTTCCATACAAGTCTTTCTTCAGCACATCGGGTGGAGGCGTAACTCTTTCCGGTGGTGAGCCGACCATGTATATGCAATTTGCCTCGGCTCTTTTGATGGAACTTAAAAGGGAAGAGATTCACACCATCCTGGAAACATGCGGCCTTTTCAATATGAATGGATTCAAGGAAATGATGCTTCCGTACATCGATGAAATATATATCGACATTAAGTTAGTTGATCCGGTCGAACATAAACGCTATTGCGGTGTTTCGAATAAAAATATCATGAGCAACTTGTTACGCCTGTACGAGGAATCCCGATCGGGAGCATTTAAGCTGTTGCCCCGTACTCCTCTCATACCGGATATCACCGACGGGGATAAGCAGATACGCGAACTGGCGGATTTTTATAAAAGGAATAATATCTTCCGCGCTTCATTGTTACCAAATAACCCCGTGTGGATGGACAAGTGTGCGAAACTGGGCAAAGAGGCTCCTTTCGATCGTTCCACACCGATTGGAGCTTTCTACGATCAAGAACGGAAGACAAGGATAAAAGAGCTTTTTTTCAGTTATGGAATACAGGTAACCTTCGACTGATTTGCTCCATGCTCAAGTGGATTTTTCGCTGGCAGGATGATCCACTGTTCAAGTATTTAATCACAGAGCGATGCTGATTAAGACTATTGCTATTTGCAATCCGTTTACATACGTTCTTTTAAAGTATTTTCCATATACCTTCTAATTTCATCCAGAGTGATACTGAAGAAATTGTATTGCTCGGGAGTCCATGTCATCATGCGCTTAATCAAAGGCGCATCGAGAATTGCATGGTACCTTCTATGCTCCTCCAGGGCCATCTTACCTTTGTCAAGCAGCTGGAGCAGAACCTCTTTGTTATTATCTCTGGCTTTGTATCGTTTAATAAACTTTTTCTTTTCCAGTTTATTCACTATTTGCGACACGGCAGATTTCGAAACCCTCAGCTTGTTGGCGATCTCTGTAATGTTGTCCGTGGATTCCTCCCCGATAACCATGATGACATTCATCTCGGCCGAAAACAGGAGGTCACCTGTGCCGAAATCCCTGGGTTTTCTATAAATCTCATCATATATGCGGAAAAGGTCCTCGAATTTACTTACTACTTCTGTGTATTTAGACTCCATGTTCATATGAACATTATATCAATCGGGTAATGATTTATCATATTGACATGATTATTTAGAAACTTTACAATGTTATCCTTGATGTCAGGGCAGGCGCCGCAAGAAGATTTCGTTGTGGAAAGAAGGAGTGTGTAATGGAAGGAAAGCGACTACCTATTGGAATTAAATTCGGTTATGGAGCGGGGGAATTCGGCCCGGACCTGTTCTTCATTGCGGCAGCCATGGTCCTGTTGTATTTCTTAACCGATGTGGTGGGCCTTGCCGCTGGCCTAGCTGGCACTGCCATTATGATCGGCCGTATCTGGGATGCGTTCTTTGATCCGATCATAGGCCATATATCAGACAGGACCGTCACCAGGATGGGTAGACGCAGGCCATATATATTGGTAGGAGGAATCGTATTTTCAATAGCCATGGTTTTTCTGTTTACCAACCCAACCCTTCTATTGGGCGCAGGCATCAGTCAGACAGTGTTATTCCTGTATGCAATGATTACATATATCATCATATCCACCGCTTACTCGACCGAATTTATACCTTACGCTTCGCTTGCTCCAGAGTTGACCACCGATTACCATGAGCGTACATCGCTCATGAGTTTCCGCTTTGGCTTCGGTATCATTGCCACTTTGCTGGGTGCGGGACTGGCACTGCCCATCGTGGGGCTCTGCCAGGATAAGAGCGTAGGTTTCGTATTGATGGGAGGCATTTTCGGAGCCGCTGTACTTGTCTCTGCTCTGGTTACCGTATTCAGTATCAAGGAACCTATCCATGTGAAGGCAGCCAGCTCCATGGGCTTCTTTGAATCATTCGTCTCTGTTTTTAAAAACAAGCCTTATGTGCTGATACTCGCGACCTACGTTCTAAATATGCTTGGAGTGACTCTGGTCAGCGCGGCGGTAATCTACTACTTTAAATACATACTCAATGCCGAGGGCATGGTTACAGCGGCAATGGTCATTCTGCTGGTAACAGCCTTTTTATTCGTGCCGGTAAATAACGCTATGAGCAAAAAGGTGGGAAAGAAAATCCCTTATGGCATGGGCCTGCTGATAATGGCTGTAGCACTTATGGTTCTCTTTTTCTTAGGCCCTACACTGGGTACGACTTTTTGTCTCGTAGTCGCATTTTTTATCGGCGTTGGACAGGGCTTTACCTATGCCTCGCCTTATACAATCGTGGCTGATGCACTGGAATATGATTATCTGCTTACCGGTCAGCGCAGGGAAGGGGCGTTTTTCGGTGTCTGGTCCTGGTTCTCTAAAATCGCCCAGGCTCTGGCCATTTTTATCATGGGCTTAACACTTCAATTAATGGGTTATGTGCCCAATGTTATACCGCAGACGCCGGCAGCTGCACTGGGTATCGAACTATATATGGGTCCGATTAATGCACTGCTGTTCACTGCAGCAGCCATAATCCTGTATTTTTACCCCATAACGCAAAAACGATATCAGGAGATACTCGCGCAGATCGCTGAAAGAGACGCCAAATTGGCATCTAAATAAGTCCTCACTGAGCAGATTCTGCCATGTGTAAATCGATGGGATTTACACATCCCTTATGACCTGTCTGCCATATTTGCATTTCTGGCTGAAATAATCCCGCGCACGGTCACGGACACTAGCACTATCAGGCCTCCTGCTAAAGCCCACTGACCTGGCTTCTCACCAAGCACCAGCAGTACCCACAATGGATTCAGTATCGGTTCAATGGCGGATGTCAGCACAGCTTCGAGAGCGGTGATACGCTTTATCGCTATGGAATACAGGGCATACGGAATGCCGAGCTGAATTATGCCCATCAGCGCGATATCGATCCACCCGTACAAATCAGGATATTGCAGAGTAATGAAGGGCACACCCACCAGAGCGGTGAGTATATTTCCCAGCAGCACGGTATTAATAGGAGACTCATGCTTTTGCATCCTAGTGAACACAAAAAAACAGGCGAAACTGACGCCGGCGGCAATGCCTAAAAGATCGCCTGCCAACCCTCCGACCACCAAGCCGTCAATTAAAAACAGGACCATGCCACCCAGCACCAGCACCATGGTAATTATATCCAGCAGCTTGACTTTTTCCTTCAATAGCCAGAGCCCGAGCAGGCTGACATATATCGGGGCCGTATATTGAAGCAAAATTGCGTTAGCCGCAGTGGTGAACTTGGTTGCCATGACAAATGTGATGAAGGTGGCGGCCAGCGATATCGCTCCCGCAATTTGCGGAAAAGACCATGTGAAGTGCGGCCTGCGTATCAGAATCAACAGGAAAATACTGGCTACGGCACTCCTTACCCCTGCTATGGCCAGCGGATGACAATCCACCAGCTTTATCATCAGCCCACCCAGACTCCACAACACCGCCGTTGCCAGCATCAATAGGATCGCAGCAGGGTGGCTGATCGTGGATCTACCGGAGAATAACTTGATCACGTTGACATGCCAGCACTCTATGATTTATGCTATAGTAAAGTATCTAAATAATAATGTCAATCAGTTATTTATCCTGCCTCTTCTGTCTCTGAACCTTTTTATTTGATATGCATTTCATTATAGGGCCTAACTAATAGGGTATACAGTTCAACATCAGGGAGGTTGTTATGCAGACTGCGCAGACGATCAATGAGCAGGTCCATGGATTTCTGGAGCTGGTTGCCAGTGAGTTCAATACCAAGCCGGCGTTGCAGGAGGAGCTTAAAAGCACGCAGGGCTGGATCAATGCCAGGCTGGGGTTGAGATCGGAAGACGATGTGCTCCACCAGACGATCACGATCAAGGACGGCCACATAAGCATTGATGACGGCGTTCCCCACAATACAAACCTCACTCTCGTATTTATGCAGGGAGCCGATATTATAGAGCAGCTGCAGGCCAGCCCCGACGAAGGGTACATGAGAATACTGCGCGGCCGAATACGGACCGAGGGGAACACAGCCTACATGGGCTTCTGGGACTATCTGGTCAACCTGTTGCTGGCGGAAGACCAGCAGAAGGCCGTGAACGCCCAGATCGAGGAACACCATAAGGACAACCTCCGCCTGGCTGAAAAAGTTGATCCTACCGTGCGGACGGAGCGCAGGCAGAGGAGTAAAGAACTTCTGGCCGGCAGAAAGGAGGACCCGGGTGTCAAATATCTGGATGATCCTTTCATTCCGCAGTATCACATCGATGATTTCCCCCGGCTGTCACGTTTTCGTGAGGAGCGCATTAATACCAGGCCCGAAGTTTGCTGCGAATACGGCAAGCTTGTGACGGACTTCTACATCAAAAACGGATATGAAAAAAAGGCCGACGGCACACCCTGGGAGCCCAATACCCGTTTCGCACAGTGCTTCAAATACGTCATGGAGAAGCGTAAGCCCGTAATCCGCAAGAATGATTTACTGGCCGGCTCCTATACCCCCAATCCCACTCTGGGCATGGTCAACCAGCCGTCCATACTGGGACACTATTTCTGGGGAGAGCTGCGCACCTGCGCCAACAGAGAGCTGGAGCCTTATATCATTTCAGAAGAATCCATCCAAACACTGCACAAACATGTTTATCCGTACTGGGTAGATAGAAACGTGCCCAACTGGTGGAGCGAAGCCTATGATTATCCGCTGGGGCTCAGAATACGCGAGCGTTTTTTCGCCGTGTCGTTCGCCAAGGCTGTGTACGCCGGTGTGGTCTCACCGGGATTCGAGAGGGTTTTGCAGCACGGCCTCTCCGGGCTGGAAAAACGTATCGACCAGGAGCTTCAAAACGATAAGGCGGCCGACGGGGAAAAGAAGGCCACGCTGGCAGCCATGAAGATCGGACTGGATGCCGTGAGGGCTTATACCCGTAACCTGGCCGGTCTGGCCCGGGAACAGGCCAGGGCTGAAACCGATCCCACCCGAAAGGCCGAACTGGAACATATACATGGCACACTTCTGCAGGTGCCGGAACACCCCGCCCGCACCCTCGATGAAGCCGTACAGGCTCTGCTGATCATTCATGTCTCGACCGCCACGGAGATGATCGACGATGCAGGATCTTTCGGACGCCTGGACCAGATACTGCAGCCGTACTTCCTGAAGGATATGCAGAAGTTATCCGGGAAAGATGACCGCGAGAAATATATCAAACATGCCATCGAGATGATCGGCTCGCTCTTTCTCAGGGTAAACACCCACTGGCCTCTCACGCCGGGCCTTGGCACCTGGATGGAATCCGGCTCTCCCTTCAACACGACCATTGTAGTGGGCGGCGTTACACAAGCAGGCGAGGACGCCGTGAACGACATGTCGTATATCATCCTCAAGGTGACTGAGATGCTCACCATGAACGATCCCAATATGCACGCGCGCTATTACCCCGGCAAGAACAGCCGTGCCTTCCTAGAAAGGCTGTGCGAGGTCAACTATATCACGGGCGCGACTCCGGCCATACATGGAGACGAGGTTATGATCAGGGCGCTGTCTGCTCACGGGGATATACCGGTGGAGGATCTCCGCGACTGGACCCCCACGGGATGCGTTGAACCTTCCATACCGGGAAAATGGTACGCCTCCACCGCCAGCGGCAACGTGAACCTGGTGGCGGCTTTAGAGATGGCTCTAAATAACGGCACTCATCCCCTCATGAGATGGGACCTGGGCCCGAGGACCGGAAAGATCGAGGACGGCGCCTTCAAAACATTTGAGGAATTCTATCAAGCTTTTCACAAACAGTGCCTGTTCCTGTTCGATCAGCTGGTTATCGGCGATATACAGCTGGAAAAGCTCGAAAATATCCATTTCCCCGAGCCTTTCATGTCCTCGCTTTACGACGGCTGTATCGAAAAAGGCCGCAATATCACACGCGGAGGCGCCAGGTATAACTCCAGCGGCATCACCATCGTGGGTCTCACCAGCGTGGTGGATTCGCTTATGGCTGTCAAGAAGCTGGTGTACGATGAAAAACGCTTCTCGCTGGTGGAGCTCAAGAAAGCCCTGGACAACAACTTCGCAGGTTACGACAAGATTCACGCCCTTATTAAAAGCAGCGTACCCTGTTTCGGCTCAGGCAATCCTGATGCGGTTGCTATGGCCAGACGAGTCACTAAAATGACCAGCGATTTCTTCAGGAACAAGCGCGACAGCAGGGGCGGACAGTATACAACCGGCTGGTGGACCATGAACAACCACACGGTTTACGGCCGCGTCACCGGCGCCCTGCCCAACGGACGGCTGGATGGGACGCCCTTCACACCGGGGCTGACACCCAGCCCGGATGCCTCTCCCAACCTGCTGGACAACCTGCTGGATGTTGCCCAGCTCGATCCTGAGACCCTGGACAACAATATCGCCTTCAACGTGCGTATAGTGCCCTCTTCCAAAGACACGCTTGCAGCAACTATAAAGCGTATGGCTGACTACGTGGAAACTTATATTAAGAAGGGCGGTATGCAGGTCCAGTTCAACGTGGTTAATACCGATACGCTCAAAGATGCCATGGCGCACCCGGAGTTTTATCCCGACCTGATGGTGCGCATTTCCGGCTACTGCGGCTACTTCACCAAGCTGCAGCGGGACCTGCAGATGGAGATCATACGGCGTTCAGAATACGGATTATAACCGCTGCGTAAACGCCCGTCACCTTGATATGTATGCAAGCCGCCCCGGCAGGGCGGCGGTATGCGATTACTTCGGATTAGCCTCCATCGGGCGCCGTTTTGTATCATA
>CAZDXZ010000063.1:0-9255 GCA_964509615.1 uncultured Dehalococcoidales bacterium | reverse complement strand
AATTTTGACGCAAGTACTGCCTTTTCGGTAACAATAATTATGACGCAATGCGCCGTATTCCCAAAACAAGGAAGGGACGCTATAATGGAACTAATATATCCGGACGATAGATCGTATACAATTCGACATGTTGCTTAAACGGAGGTGCAGTGCACCGGCGATATCATTATTGATGCTGGTAGTGATATTGATCGGCTCCTCATGCACGGTGAATGAATTACCACAACCGGTGGACAATCCAGCTAATCCCCCGGTCGCCAATAACAGTATCACCTGTGTTATACTTGATATCTCGTCTTTCGTTGCTAAACCTAAAACTATACTACTGGGCGAGCAGACAGTCCTTTCCTGGAAAACAGTCGCCGCTACTTCTCTTTCCATTGAACCGGGCATTGGAAATATCGGCGTCGACACCCAAAGTATCACCGTATCACCGAAGGCAACCACTCTGTATACATTGAGGGCATCCGATGGATGCTATGAGGTATCTCAGAAATTTCTGGTAATCGTCAAGACAGCTGACGGAGCAATTGTCTGGCCCCAGAGCAGTTCCGAAAACGTTACACCCGAACCTATTTACGAAGGCTGGAGCCATTACCCGAATAAATTTGTTGAATGGACGATACTCGATCGGAACAAGGATACCGGCAGCGATATATATAATTGCTGGCACCAGGGACGTATCATCAACCATCATAATGAATGGAAGATGACGGATGTAACAGTCAGCGGAAAGGCCGTTGCGAGCCAGATATCGCCCTCGGAACAGGTGATTTATGTGACCAGCATGGATTGCCTGCAATTGCCGGAACTCAAGTGGAAGTGGAAACTCGCAAAATAACCTGGCGCCTGGCTATATAAATAGTATTTTGGATAAGGCTTATGAACAGCATGTGGAATAGAATAGCCGTTATCGTTGTTTTAATCACCGTCTCAACGCTCCTCATGTCCTGCTCAATCTTTGAGCGCGCCACCGATCATTATAAGGCGGGAAATGATTTATACAGCCAGAAGCAGTGGGACAAAGCGATCGAGGAGTATACCAGGGCCATCAGCCTGGATTCGAACCAGCCTTTCTTTTATATCAACAGGGCCCTGGCCTATAACCAGATAGGTGAATACGATCTGGCCATCGATGATTGCACCAGAGCTATAAACAAGAAGGGCAACATCGCATTGGCATACACCACGCGCGCCTCGGCCTATAATGAAAAGGGCCTTTATACTCTGGCGCTGGCCGACTCACTAAAGGCCATCGAGTTGAATCCCAAGATCGCCTTAGGTTATATCAATAAGGCCTGGGCGCTGTACGGACTGGGAGAGTACAGGGAATCGATAATAGCCTGCACCGACGGCATCGCCGCTGAGCCGACCAGGGCCATGGCCTACATATTCAGAGCTATGAACTACAACGAGATGGGCAACTACGAAAACGCCCTGGCCGACTGCAATAAAGCCATTGATCTCGACCCTACACTTGCCCTGGCATATGCGAACCGCGCCTGGGTATATAACCAGACCGGCGGTTATGAAAAGGCCATCGAAGACTGCAATACGGCGATAAGTCTGGATCCCAGGATCGCCACGGCTTATGTAAATCGCGCATGGGCGCAGACTGCCAGGGGCAATTACGACCTGGCCATCGCCGACTGTGATAAGGCAATCAAGCTCAATCCCAACCTGCCGCAGGCATACACACAGCGCGCCTGGGCCTACTTTGAGAAGTATCCCTATGATTCCTCCAAAGACTGGTGGCAGATGGGCATGGATGACTGCAACAAGGCCATTGAACTTAATCCCAAATCCGCACTTGCATACAATATGCGGGCACGCGGCTATATATGGAAAGAAGAATACCGCCTTGCCATCGCCGACGCTACTAAATCGATGGAATTAAGCGTCGAATTCGCACATGCAGATGTAACGCGCGCCTGGGCCTTTAATAATCTCCGCCTCTGGGACCTGGCCATAGAGGACTGTGACGTAGCCATATCCAAAAACCCCAAGCTGGCAGCTGCCTGGGCCAACCGCGCCTGGGCCTATAACGGCAAGGGCATGTACGATAGGGCTTTATCCGATATAAACGAGGCCATACGGCTTCAATATGACTTCGCCTGGGCCTATTTTACGCGGGCTATAATTCACAAGAACCTGCATAATATCGAGCAGGCGAAATCCGATATAGAGCTATGCCTTCAATATACAACTGACGTCAAGCTCATTGAGGCATGCAGAGCGCTTGCCGCCACACTTTGACTAATGACTGATCAAGGTCTTATGATATCAGCATGAACTCGCCGGCAGCACGTTTGATAAATACTCTATTATGTCTCGTTTTACTCCTGTCTATAGGCTGTACTGCCACTCCACCAACATCTAACGTTGTTCCGACTACCTCTCAGTCGGTTCCAGCGGCACATGAGAGAAAACTACAAACACCTCCCTACGAAGGCGGCAGCGCCATCATTTTCGTGCTTGATCAGATGGATGATAAATATATAAATGCCGTGCAGGAGATCATACGCGTATTCGCGGAGAACAGGGCCTCTCTCGATGTCGCCATCAAGCCCCCCGACAGGAATTTCGGCCTGAATGACAGCACCCACGAACTGACCTATTTTTCGGATGCGGGGATCATAGATACCAGCGTGGACGGTCATTACGTTGACTGGCTGAAGTCTGGAACGTCACTGACCGGCGGCGAATTCACAGCTTTTGCAGCCAACCTTGCATTGATTCGAGATCAAGTTAAATATATATTCGGGTCAGCGGTTTACTCCTGCTGGCTGCCGACTGAGGCTATTAATGAAGCCAACTACAGGGCGCTGCAGGAAAGCGGATTTAAGGTTATCGTCTATAACGACGCATCGGCCCTCAAACCTTCGATCAAACCGGTGAACTGGTCGGGCCAGCTGGACAGTGGGGGATTATACCGTCTTTCCACGCTCGGAGAGGTCGACCTCTCCCAAGCATTCGACAATACAACCTCACTGTACAAGACCATTAAACAGAACATCAAAGAAATAGGAGTGGCCGTTATCGAATTGCCCGTCACCGCGGTGCTCGACACAAACGGTAAACCCGATCCCGCCAAACTGCTGCAGCTGTCTGCACTGGTTAATTCCTGCGGGGGTCTTGGCGATGTTACCACGCTAAGCGACTGGTACGGATATATGACCGGCTGCCCCATGGATTCCCCGGGTTTAAAGCGGCCGCTTCCCCCTTACCACGGCGGACCCATCATCATCTTCAGGCTGGATGACGTTGCCAAGGGCTATCGTGAAGAAGTCGTGCAGGAAATCATAAAGGTATTCCAGAGGAACGGGGTGCCGCTGGATTGCGGCGTCGTGTCCAATGTAGACGGCACCGAGTCATATGAGATCCCCTGGCTGAAACAATACGCGGATGACAACGTGGTCGGTATCAGCGTTCACGGCTACGACTGGACCTATTATCAGCTTGATATCAGCCAGAACTACCTCAAGCATCTTGATGAAGACCCGTGTATAAATGTGTACGCCGCCAAAGCGGAGGCGGAAAAAGCCAAGGTCACATACGATGAACTGAAATACAAGCTGTTGCAGGCCCGCTGCAAATACCTGAAATATTACGGCATCAATCCGATATGCTTCACCGTCCCCACGGACTACTATGACGAACTCGGATACAGGGCGATTCAGGACGCCGGCTACAAAATATTTTCAGTTCATAGATCAGATGAACCATGCCCCTCTGTGAAACCTGTCGACTATAACTGCCGGATAGACCTGGACAAAGGCATGTACCGCATCCCCACCGGGTCCGACCTGTGCGACTGGTACAACTGCCAGTGGACTGATATAGTCAACCTGGACAAGCCCATGCAGCAGAAGGATTACTGTATTTATGTAGACGCATGGGGGGAATCACAGGTGTACAACGACTTTGCCATTACAGTGTGCACCGGCATGAACGCCCTGGGAGTAGGCGTAATCAGCCTCCATCCCGATTGTTTCATTGACAAGAATGGCAAGCCCGATTTGGACAAGCTGAAGAAAGTTGAAACCATTGTGAAGTGGTTTAAGTCCTTTGCTACGATAATGACCTTCGAGCAATGGTACCGCTACCATACGGGCGAGAAATAGCCGTTACCCGGCTATCCTGCTACTTCCTGTTCTTATACCAGGCTATGTACTTCTGCAAACCCGATTCCAGGCCTGTAACCGGTCTGTAGGCGAGCAGCGACTCAGCTTTCCGCGTATCTGCAATCCGGTTAAACACTTCGATGTCCAGCGACCTGAGCCGGTCATAATCAACGTATTTCGTCTTGACCTTGCCTTTCAGATCCAGAGCGGTTAAAACCATATCGGCCAGCGTATTAATGGACACATCTTTTCCCGTGCCGAAGTTCATCACCTGGTTTGTACCTTCATCCATGATGCCGGCCAGCAGAGTCATATGTATGGTGTCGTCAATGTACGTGAAGTCGCGCGTCTGCTTCCCATCGCCATAGATAATAATATCCTTGCCTGCCAGAGCTCTGTTGACAAAGCGGGACAATACGAACCTGTCGTCCTGACGGGGACCGTACGCATTGAAATAACGCAGCGACGTATAATCAAGACCGTACTTCTTATGGTAAGCCATGCAGAAATGTTCACCCATCAATTTGGTTAATGCATAGGTGGATTTGGGATTAAACGGCCCCTCCTCCACCATGGGCTTGACGGAATCGCCATAAACCTCCGAAGAGGAAGCAAACACGAAACGCCTGGCCTTGTTCCTGGCCGCCAGTGAGATCACATTGGAGGTGCCGATCACTTCAACATTGAGCAGATTAACAGGCTGGTCCTGAGTTTCTTCAACACCCACCACGGCTGCAAGATGAAAAACCATATCCTGGCCTTTAAATAAGGGAGCGATGGCCTTGGCATCCGTGACATCCAGCCGGTGTACGGACAGGTTTTTGCCCTCCTTGAGCCCCTCGATTTTGTTGCCGCACAGCATGGTATCCACAACGCATACGGTTGCGCCAAGATTGACCAGCTTTTCCACGAGATGCGACCCGATAAACCCTGCTCCACCCGTCACCAGAACGCGCAGCCCGCTGTATTTCTTGAGGATATCACTCATCAGCTTTATCTTGAATAATTACTTAACCGCAAAATATCGGGACCGGCCGAACGGCAATTCTCAACTATCGGCCTTCAAACCTTTGGATGGCTTGGCCTGTAATTCAAGCAGCACCTCAGCGGGTGCAGGTTGTTTGCCGCGCGGGGCGTCACCTATCCTGGTGACTCTCTCGCGTTTAAGGTATGTGCCGCCGGCCACAATTATATCGATCAAGGCCTTGATCATGGTGAAGTCCAGGAACTGCTTGTATCCGATAATGAAGAGCGGTGAATACAACGCCAGTTTAAGATCATCTTCAGCTACCAGAATAGCTATAAGAGAGAGCAGTAATTGCAGTACGGCAAAGAGAGCGAAGGCCAGTACCAGCGTCATCCATTCACCATCAATTATCATGATGATTGAAGTCACCATAACAACAAGGCTGGCAAGCGGTACGAGCGTCATGGATAACAGCATATAGGGGAATGTAAGCTTATTCATGATTCCAAATCTGGGATTAAAGAAGGCGTCCCTGTGCTTCCAGAAGTTCTGAAAATCGCCGCGGAACCAGCTCAAGCGCTGGCGGTAGACATCCTTGAAAGTCTCGGGGGCTTCTGTATAACAAATCGCCTCATTGCTGCCGTGAAGTATCTGATGCGATTTAAGCATCTTTATTGTGATATCGAAATCTTCAAGCAGATAGTCGGGATCATAGTAGCCCGCTTCCTCCAGAGCCGACTTACGGAAAGCACTGAAGGCGCCGGATGCCACGGTCAGGGAGCCGAAATTCTCAAAAGCTCTCCGGACGATCTGAATCTGGACGATGTATTCCAGAGCCTGCAGCTTGGTAAGTAAATTATTGCGATTGAATACTTTCAAATTGCCCGCCACACCGGCCACCCTGGGATCCTCAAATCCTCTGACCATCTCATTTATGGCCCCACGCGCAATCATGCTGTCGGCATCAACGGTAATCACGATTTCACCCGAGCATATGGCTATACCTGTATTCAGCGCGGCGAATTTCCCTCCATTGAGACGCCGCACCACTTTTACACCGCGGCGGCTGAACTCGGTGGCGACAGAATAAGTATTGTCCTTTGACCCGTCGTCGACTACGATGATCTCTTTGTCCGGATAATCGGCCTCAACCAGCGTTTCGAGCGTCCTGGCCAGTACTTTTTCCTCATTAAACGCCGGCACGATGATGCTGACCCTCGGCTTGTAAGAACTGGGCTGGAATACCTCTTTTTTCTGTTTTATTTTATGAAAAATCGCCAGCGGCACCGTGAGGAAATTGATCAGCATGGTAAATACAAGGGAAACCATGAGCACATAGATCAGGGCCGAAGGTACTACGTCCCAGAGCGTTACTACGAAGATAATAAAGATAATGACAAATATCACCAGTAACGACGTGAGATTCTCCCACTGGCTTGGCTTGGACTCATGCACCTGTTTCCCTCTGATCAAGCGAGAGAGAAAATGAAATATAACGATGACAGCGAGGGCACCCAGCGTAATCCAGACCGACTCGACGGGCATGAAGTAGAATATACCCATCAACAGTGCAAGAAAAAGAATAGCCACAACAAATACAGCTATATTTCTCATTTCACTTAACGCTAAAAAGCCCTGCTATGCGGAGAACACCGATTGAATTACTCAAGTCGATCACGTCAGTTTTCGCAGGTCCTGCTGCTCAATAATATCAATTTTTTGCTGCATGGCAAATTGCTTGGCCTGCGTGCTTATCTCAGACAGGCCAAGGAATACTTTATTGCGTATACCGGCGTCGAAAGCTGCCGCATCGAATTTGGACAGCTCATCCAGGCCGATCTGCTGACCGGTCTCATTGCCTATGCCGATGGCAATTGTGGGGACAACTATTTTGTCATCACGCCTGGCAAAGATATCGAATATATGCTCGATACCCGATTTGCCCAAAATCAGTGCTCTTTCATACACTTCATAGCCTCTATTGCGGAGGAACCTGACGATGATGCCCCGCGCGTTGGCCGCAATTGAGCCGGAATGGTTGGCTCCCGCTTCGACCCTGCTCTGCATTCCGATGTTGGAGCGGTCAAGATGAGTGATATCCGCAACCACTGTTGCCAGTGTCTTGGCTTCAAACGCTCTTATCATCTGATGGCCGGCGAAATTCAGTGCCTCCTGGCCGAGCTTGGGTATAGCAATTACCACTTTGTAGTTGATACCGATATCATAAGCCCTGGTGTCGAATCTGAAAAGCGATTCAAGCCCGACCTCCGGTTCACCCGAAGGAGCTACCAGTATACCTATGCCCAGGTTTATCTTGGTGATGATGTCGTCCCTGATAGCCAGCACATCCACGGTGTGCACGGCGCCCGAACGGCCGGTGAGCTGAGCCAGCTCATGGACCTGGTATCCCTGGTGCTTCAGGAAATCGACCAGCTGCGTTTTCGGCTTGAGCTGGAATTCCAGCCAGCCCTTCTTATCCGGGCTGAACTGATAGGAAGAAGCCTCGATTTCCTTAAGTTCCTCGGCGCCCCAGATCTTGCGCGTCTTCATATTGCGCCATTTTACGACCGGCACAGTAAATACCTCGCTGCAATCCTGGCACCGGTAGTGGATGCCGACGTTGCGATAATCCGTGCCGATCAATCTTAAATCTTTGCGACACTTGGGACAGACGTACCTGCTGTCCTGTTTGAAATCCCTGTCAAGTCCAACGTAACCGCAGGCAAAATGCTCCACCAGCTGCCCTTTGATGATATTGGAGGAATCGCAGCGCGGGCACCTTTCAATGGGGACAATCTGAAACAGACCGTCGGGGTCGACGTAAAACTTCTCATACGGCTGCTTGATCAATATTCCGGCACTGGCCAGAGATTTAAGAATATTTATGGTCTCGACCTCCGAGGTGTCGATCAAACTGCTGACGGACGGGTATGCATATCCCATTTTGTAGCTGAAATCTACCACCGGATTGATATCCGGCAGTTTACCGCTTACCAGCGCATCGACCAGTTTAATCACTCTGTGATCCTCAAGAACGGCCGCACCGGCATCCTCCTGCGGTTGCGGCGCCTTGGCTGCGAAGGTAGCAGGCTGAGAGGGAGGATTAACTATGATAGGTGCGCTGGGTTTCTTGATGTCTCGCCCCAGCGGAGGCACTACTACGGGTGGCGGCTGCTGGACCTGCGGCGCCGCAGGACCCTGTACTATAACGGCCGGCTTCTCCGCCGTCTCCTGCGCCGGACTGGTCGGAGTTACCGGTACAGGTGGGGCCGGCGGCACATATGCCTGCTGCGGGGGAGGAGACTGCGGCTGCGGCGGAGTTTCAGTCCGAGGCCTGATGATAATCCTTTCCTGTGCCTGGGCAGCGGGCTGCTGTACACCCGGCGGCGGCTGGCTATGGACCGGCGCTGCCGGTGCAGCCGTTTCAGCCGGCTTCGTCACTGACCGCGCTGCAGGTTTAACGGCTGCCTCCGCAACGGCAGGCTTTACACCGGCTTCCTCAGTTGCGCCCTCGGCACCGGGACGCCTTAACAAAGCCTTAATTCGCGCCAGCAGCTTGCGCGGGCTGACAGGTTTGCGCAGGTAAAGATCGAAACCCAGTTCCTCTACACGAGCCCATGCATCCGAATCCGCGATAGTGCCCAGGAGAACGATTACTGCGCCGTGCTGTTGCCTGATCTTGAGACATGCTTCATAACCGCTGACATCCGACAGCTCGTCGTCAATTATCACGACATCATAATTGCCCTTGTCCATCATCACCAGAGCGTCGAGACACCCTGACGTCCCGCTGGCATCAAGGCCGCTCTGCTGCAGGATCTCGACGTTCTTCTCTTTTAAGACGGGATCGCTTGAAAGAAAGAGAATCTGACTCATATCCAGTCACTCACGTTAATAAGTTAGGAATTTTCATTAATTTATATATATTCGACCGCATTTTGAGCGATTTTGTAACCGTTGTCTTCCTGGATGATTATCTGCGGTTTATCAGGATTCTCCTCCAGTTTTTCACGCAGGTGACGTATATACTGCAGCAGATTTGATTTGCAGTCCACGTACTCTATGCCCCAGATCTTGGTCAGTATATCATCTCCCGATATCGCCGAGCAACAAGAAGTTTGAGAAGGTTTAACTCCGTAGTCGAGAGTTTAACCTGCTCACCAT
>CAZDXZ010000062.1:0-9465 GCA_964509615.1 uncultured Dehalococcoidales bacterium | reverse complement strand
ATTTCTTTAAATCTTTCTGAAAAGCTATATCATTTTTAATGAACGGTAGATAATCATTCGTATTGTATGTTAGAGCCTTATCTATGAGTGTACTATATAGCAAATTTAAATCTATTATTGACTTTTTAATGGTCTCTGCATCATTAGCTATGCAGTTTGCCCTGCTATCACTTGGTAGTTTGTAAATAAAATAGAGAAATATTACGCCTATTATAAACAGCAGAATTCCTATTATTCGTGTAACATACTGAGTTGAATCATTCGGCGCGTCTTGGTTGTTTGGAGCTACGGTATGAATTATATATGGAACAATAGGGTCGCCAAATAGACCCCATACACTGCCAGCCATCATTATTGCGGCTCCCCAACGGGAAAGCCTTTTATGTTTGCGAATCCATCGCCTGACTCTGAACATGTTGGTATCCTAACACTGTTTGCGTCAGGATACCAACCAAGAGTTGGCTGAAACTTTAAGAACCCGCCCCTACAGGACCGATGATCTCGATCAGCTGGCCCAGCATCCAGGCCGTGGCGCCCCAGATGAAGCGGCCTTCCAGATCGTAGGAGAACATCTCCACCTTCAGATCGCCGAAGGTGTAAACCTCCGATTTTTTAACCGCCTTATGCATGAGGTCGCCCAGCGGCAGCCAGAAGACCTGCTGGACCTCGAATTTATCGATGGTGAAATCATATGGGTAGGGGATAAAGCCCACGAAGGGGACGATGTGATAGAAGGAGGTGAGCGTGGCGGCGTCGTCCAGCTCGCCCAGTATCTCGACGTCCGACTCCTTGAGCCCGATCTCCTCACGGCTCTCGCGCAGCGCGGTCTCCAACATGGAGCGGTCCTCATCATGGCGCCCGCCCCCCGGGAAGGAGATCTGTCCCTTGTGGTGGTGAAGGTGGTCCGTGCGCTTGGTGAAGAGGATGTGGCACCTGCCGTCTTTCTCGAACAGCGGAACCAGCACGGCCGACCGCGTGAGCCCCTCGGTGCTGATGGTCTTCTTCTCACGCGCGGCCAGCGCCCGCCTTATCTCCTCTTTCATGCGTTTTTAAATCATACATCCTGCGCTGAACGGCGACAAATTCACCCCGCCTGATTGACGCCTTTGCGCGCGGGCCGTAGCTGAAATTTGATAAGCGAATCCCGGTTTGATTATACTGATAAATTGAGGTTTTTTAATTATGGCTCCAACCAGTGACTACTATACGATACTGGGCGTGCCGCGCAACGCCACGGATGAGCAGCTCAAAAAGGCCTACCGCAGGATGGCCATGGAGTACCATCCGGACCGCAACGGCAGCCCCGGCGCCGACGAGCGCTTCAAGGAGATCAACGAGGCCTACGAGGTGCTCTCGGACGCCAACAAACGCGCCTACTACGACCGCACGGGCCGCTCACCCGGCAACGGCGGGGACAGTATGGGCTTCGACTCCTTCGAGTTCGGCGGCCTGGGGGATATCTTCGAGGCCTTCTTCGGCGGCGCCGCGAGCACCGCGCAGAGGCGCTCGCCGCACAAGGGACAGGATATAGGCTTCAGGGTATCGATGACCTTCGAGGAGTCCTACAGCGGCACGCCCAGGGAGATCGAGATCAGCCGCGTCGAGCTGTGCTCGGTCTGCAAGGGCATCGGCTGCAAGCCCGGCACCAACCCCGAGAAATGCCCTGAATGCAACGGCGCGGGACAGGTGCGGCGCACGGCGCAGAGCATCTTCGGACGCTTCGTGCAGACCTCCCCCTGCCCCAACTGCAACGGGCAGGGCACCGTGATCAAGTCGCCCTGCGCGCAGTGCCGCGGGCAGGGACGCGAGAGGGTCAAGCGCAAGCTGCACGTCAATATACCGGCGGGGGTGGACGAGGAGAGCCAGATGAGGATGTCGCACGAGGGCGAGGCGGGCTACTACGGCGGCCAGCCGGGCGACCTCTACCTGCGCTTCGACATCAAGCCGCACAAGTTCTTCGTGCGCAGGAACAGCGACGTGGTGCTGGCGCTTCCGCTCAACTTCGCGCAGGCCACGCTGGGCTGCACGGTCAACGTGCCCACCATGGACGGGATCTACAGCCTCAAGGTGCCGCCTGGAACACACCACGGCAAGGTCTTCCGCATCAGGGAGCGCGGCTTCCCGCGCGTGAACTCGCGGGGACGCGGCGACCAGATGGTGATAACCAGGCTGATCACGCCGGATAAGCTGGACGGACGTCAGAAGCAGCTGCTGGAGGAGCTGGCGGCCAGCCTGCCCAGGAGCGAGGAATACGCCCGGCCGGGCGAGGACCTGCTGCAGCACCTCGAATAAAGTCGCCTACTTTTTCTTATCGGGCTTAAGGCCCAGCCTGTTCTCCTTGCCCTCCTGCAGACGCGCGATATTGGTGCGGTGCTGGAAGATGATCAGGCCGGCGGCCACCAGGCCGTAAAGTGCGAAGAGCGGGTTGACCAGCGCCATCAGCGCCAGCACCAGCAGGGCCAGGAAAACGCAGAGCGATGCCAGCATGGAGCCCAGCGAGACATAGCGTGTGGCCAGCGCGACCGAAATGCCCGCCGTCAGGCCGATCAGGGCCACCACCCAGTTGATTACCAGCAGCCCGCCGATAAAGCAGGCCACGCCTTTGCCCCCCTTGAAGCCGATATAGACCGACCAGTTGTGCCCCACCATGACCATGATGGCGGCCAGGCACTGGGCGCACTGTATATGTATGTCGTATCCGGCCACTACGAAAGGATCGCTGCCGATGATGAGCATGCCCAGCCAGACGGCCAGGGCGGCCTTGCCCAGGTCGAGTACGGCGGTCAGCAGGCCGAGCTTTGTGCCCAGCGTGCGGAAGACGTTGGTGGCGCCGATATTGCCGCTGCCGTACTTGCGGATGTCTGTGTGGGCCATCCCCTGGCTGATGATCAGCCCGAAGGGTATGGCGCCCAGCAGGTAGGCCAGGACGGCTATGGCAAGGAATTTGAATGCTAAGATCACGATTTTGCTCCTCCGGTTTTAGTCGGCCTGCGCGAGGCCTTTTTGAATAGAAGTTTGAGCGATGTGCCGTAAAATCCGAACGTCTGACGCAGCCTGTTCTCCAGGTAGCGCTCATATGAGAAATGCACCAGCAGCGGGTCGTTCACCACGAAGGTGAAGGAGGGGGGATTGGTCCCGCCCTGGTAGGCGCGGTATACCTCCAGCCTCTTCGTGCCGCGCGGCGGCGGGGCGTGCGATGCCACCGCCTCTTTGATCAACCCGTCGATCACATCGTCCGGCAGCTTTTTCTGTCTCTCGTCCCAGGCCTCCAGCGCGACGGGTATGATGTTCTTGACGCCCAGCCCGGTGAGGGCCGAGATAAATAATATGGGGGCGTGCGCGATGAACTTCATGCGGCGGTCCACCAGGGCCACGTAATCGTCCCTGGTATCCTGGTCCGCCAGGTCCCACTTGTTGACCACCAGCACCACGCCCTTGCAGGCCTCCTTGATGTAGCCCGCCACGTGCGTGTCCTGTGCCGTGATGAACTCGGTAGCGTCCATCACCAGCAGCGCCACGTCGCAGCGGTTGATGGCACGCAGCGTGCGCACCAGCCCGTAATACTCCAGGCCCAGGCCGGCTTTGCCGCGCTTGCGTATGCCCGCCGTATCGATCAGCACGACCTCGCGTCCATCGTGTTTGACCACGGTGTCCGTGGCGTCACGCGTGGTGCCGGCGGTGGGGTCCACGATAACTCTCTCGGCGCCGGCGACGGCGTTGACCAGCAGGGACTTGCCCACGTTGGGCCGTCCCACGATGGCCAGGCGGGGCCGTCCTTCATCTTCTTTTACTTCGGTTTGAGGCGGCAGTTTTTCGACTACGGCCTCCAGCAGGTCGTGTATGCCGCGCCCGTGGTGGGCGCTGATGGGCAGCGGCTCGCCCAGACCGAGCCGGTAGAACTCCGCGGCGGAGCTCCTCAGCTTCTCGGTCTCGGCCTTGTTGGCGGCCAGCACCACCTGCTTGCCCAGGCTGCGCAGCTTATCGGCTATCTCGGAATCGGCGGCGATCAGGCCGTCCCTCACATCCACCACGAAGATGACCAGGTCGGAGTCCGCGATGGCGGCCTCCACCTGCTTCTTGACCTTACGCGCCATCTCGGAGCCGGGCGCGGGCTCCAGCCCGCCGGTGTCGATCAGCGTGACCTCGTGGTCCAGCAGATTGACGTCGGCGAAGATGCGGTCGCGCGTGGTGCCCGGAAGGTCCTCCACGATGGCTATGGGGGCGCCGGCGATGCGGTTGAAGAGCGTGGACTTGCCCACGTTGGGCCGTCCCACGATGCTGACTATGGGGTTCATTTGCGTGCAACCATTCTAATTCATATGGAGATATAACTTAATACGTATTACTACGGAGATGGGCATCGCCGCAGGCCTATTTATACAGCTCGGCCAGCAGCGTCCTCTGAAAGTGCAGGCGGTTCTCCGCCTGGTCGAAGATAACTGAGCGGTATTTATCGATAATGCCCACCTCCACCTCGTCGCCGTGGTGGGCGGGCAGGGGGTGCATGACGATGGCATCCTTCCTGGCGTATGCCAGCAGCTTCTCGTTGATCTGGTAATCGTGGAAGGCGATGCAACGCTGCTCGTACTCCTCCTCCTGTCCCATGCTGGTCCAGACATCCGTGTAGACGACGTCGGCGTCTTTAGCCGCCATGGCGGGCTCCTCCAGCAACATGATGTGGCTGTCGCTCTTCTCGGCGTACTTGTTGGCGATCATCAGGACGCTGTCTTTGATGCTGTACTCCTGGGGCGAGGCTATGAGGAAGTTGATGCCCACCATGGAGCAGGCCAGCAGCAGCGAATTGGCCACGTTGTTGCCGTCCCCGATGAAGGCCAGGTTGAGGCCCTTGAACTTGCCTTTGCGCTCGTAGATGGTGGTGAGGTCGGCCAGCGCCTGGCAGGGGTGCTCGTAGTCGGAGAGCGCGTTGATCACAGGCACGCTGGTGAACTCGGCCAGCGTCTCGAGCGTGTGGTGAAGGAAGGTGCGCGACACCACGCCGTGCACGTAACGGCTGAGGACGTGGGCCACATCGGGCACCGACTCGCGCTTGCCCAGGCCCACCTCTTCGGGGGACATGTAGATGGGATAGCCGCCGAGCTGGTGCACGGCCAGCTCGAAACTCATCCTGGTGCGCAGCGACGGCTTCTCGAAGAGCAGCGCTATATACTTGCCCGCCAGGGCCTGCGGCCAGGGCCCCTGCTTGTTCTTGGCCGCCTTCTGGACGAGCTGCAGCACCTCATCCGGTGTGAGGTCGGAAACCGACAGTATATCCCGCTTGGCCAATCTACGATTGCTCCTTATTAAAGTATCAGTATACCATAACGGAACGTACGGGTCAGCGCGGGCACTCAGATACCGTCGCGCAAGCGGGCGTAGATCAGCGCGTCGATGTGCTCACCATTTTTATAAACGCCTTTGACCAGACGCCCCTCCAGCCTGAACCCGCCCTTCTCCAGGACATGGGCGGAGGCCGAATTCCTGGCCCAGACGATGGCCTGCAGGCGCACCAGCCCCAGCCCGTTGAAGCCTAAATCCACGATCTTCTCCAGCGCCGCCGATGCGATGCCTTTGCCCCAGTAGGGCTCGCCCAGCCAGTAGCCCACCTCGGCTGAATCACGGAAGATGCCCTCCAGCAGTCTCAGACCGATGCCGCCGAAGGCCTCCTTCTCCGTTGCGATGGCGAAGTTGGTTACGGGCTCCCTGGTAGAGAGGGCGATCCATTCCCGCGCATCGGCCGCGGTATAGGGGTGGGGGAAGCGGTCGTCCAGGTTTAGCCAGATCTTGCGGTTGTCGGCGTATTTGACAATGGCCGCCTCGTCCGAAGGCGACCAGTCCCTGATGATGTACTCGCCTGTTCTTATATGCATAATTCCCCGCGCTATATTGTAACGCAACTTGCCCGTGTGCCGCAGGACGCTTTAATTGCTATAATGTGCCGTAAGATTGCGGTAATGCAGGCGGGCAAGGGTGATGTCTAAAGAAAAACCCCTCTTAATTCTCTTCGATGGAAATGCGCTGGTGCACCGCGCATTCCACGCGCTGCCGCCCCTGTCCATCACCAGGACGGGGGAGATGGTCAACGCCGTGCAGGGCTTCGCCAGCACGCTGCTCAAGCTGCTGAGGGAGAACAAGCCCGACTACTGGGCCATCGCCTTCGACCGGGCCGCGCCCACCTTCCGCCACGAGATGTTCGAGGACTACAAGGCGCAGCGGCCCAAGACGCCGCCCGAGCTGGTCACGCAGATACAGCGGGTGCACCAGCTGGCCGGCGCCTTCAACCTGCCCGTGTTCGAGATGGACGGCTTCGAGGCCGACGACCTGATCGGCACCATCAGCACGCAGGCCAGCCGGAAAGGCGTGGATACGCTGATCGTGACGGGCGACAACGACATGCTGCAGGTGGTGCGTCCCGGCATACGTGTAATGTCCCCGCGGCGCGGCTTCGCCGACACCGTGGTCTACGACACCCCCGCCGTGAAGGAGAAATACGGCCTGGAGCCGGAGCAACTCATCAGCTACAAGGCGCTGGTGGGCGACGCCTCGGACAACATACCCGGCGTAAAGGGCATCGGCGACAAAACGGCCGTCAAGCTGCTGCAGCAGTTCAACGACCTGGAGGGCGTCTACAGCCACCTGGACCAGGTCGAGCCGGAGCGGATACGCAACCTGCTGCGCGATAGCCGCGAGGCGGCGCTGCAGAACCAGAAACTCGCCGCCATAGTAACTGACGTGCCCGTGAACTTCGATCCCGACGCCTGCAGGGTCAGCTCTTACGACCGCAACAGCGTGGTGGAGCTGTTCCGCGAGCTGGGATTCTCGGCCATGCTGTCCCGCCTGCCTGAGGAGATCGGACAGGCGCCGGCGCTGGTGCCGGCAGCCGCCGCACCGAAGCAGGAGCCGTCCGGCGCAGGCTTTATCATCGTGGATTCCGCACAGAAGCTGGACGAGCTGGCTCTGCGGCTCTCCTACGCCGGGACATTCGCGGCCTCCGTCACGCCCGCCGGGGACAACCCCATGCAGTCGGCGCTGGTGGGCATCTCGGTCTCTCCCGCGCGGGGCGAGTCCTACTACATACCCATCGGACATATGACTCTCGATCGCCTGGGGCAATTGCCACTGAAAACGATCGTCAAGGCACTGGGCACCTATATAACCCAGGAGCGCTACGCCAAAATAGTCTACGACGGGAAGTTCGACATCATACTGCTGGCCCAGAACGGCCTGAAGATGGGCGGGGTCAACTTCGACGTGCTGATAGCCGCCTACCTGCTGGGCGAGAAGTCGCTCAAGCTCAAGTCGCTGGCCTTCAACAGGCTGGGCATCGAGGCGCGCGAGCTGGCCGACCTGACGGGCAGCGGCGCCAGACAGGTCTCGCCGGCGCGCCTGCCCATCGATCAGGTGGGCGAGCTGGGCTGCAGCGACTCCGATATCACGCTCAGGCTCAAGGAGTCGCTGGAACAGGAGCTGCGCAGCGAGGAGCTGTGGAACCTGTTCAACGACGTTGAAATGCCGCTGGTGCCCCTGCTGGCCGAGATGGAGATGAACGGAGTGCTGCTGGACCGGGCGCTGCTGATGGAGATGTCCGCCTCGCTGGGAGCGGACATGCAGAGGCTGGAGAAGGACATCTACGAGGCGGTCGGCCACCAGTTCAATATCAACTCGCCCCAGCAGCTGTCGGGCGTGCTCTTCAACGAGCTCAAGCTGCAGCCGCTGCAGGCCAAACGCAAAACGCAGAGCGGCTACTCCACCGACGCGGCCACGCTGGAGGAGCTGAAGGACGCCCACCCGGTGATCAAATTCATACTGGAATACCGCCAGCTTTCCAAGCTGAAGTCAACCTATACGGACGCGCTGCCGGCGCTGATCAATCCCAATACGGGCAGGGTGCACACCAGCTTCAACCAGACGGGCACCACCACGGGACGGCTGTCGTCCAGCGAGCCCAACCTGCAGAACCTGCCGGTGCGGGGCGAGATCGGGGCCAAGATCAGGCAGTCTATTATTGCGCAGCCGGGCTGGATGCTGCTCTCGGCGGACTACTCGCAGATCGACCTGCGCGCGCTGGCGCACCTTTCGAAGGACAAAGAGCTGATCGACACCTTCCTGCGGGACGAGGACATTCACACGCACACGGCCTCGGAGGTTTTCGGCGTGCCGGACAGCGAGGTCGCGCCGCGCATGCGCCGCGCCGCCAAGACGATCAACTTCGGCGTGATCTACGGGATGAGCGGCTACGGGCTGCAGCAGGCCACCGACCTGAGCAGGGAGGAGGCCGAGCTGTTTATCAGGACCTATTTCGAGCGCTACCCCGGCGTGAGGAACTACCTGGACGCCACCAAGCGGCAGGCGGCAGCCCTCGGCTACGTGCAGACCGTGCTGGGGCGGCGGCGCTTCATACCGGAGATAAACTCCACCAACCGCCTGGCGCGTGAGGCGGCCGAGCGCATGGCCATCAACATGCCAGTGCAGGGCACTTCGGCCGACATCATCAAGATCGCCATGGTCAACCTGCGCCGCGAGATGATGAAACGCGGCCTGAAGACCATGATGACACTGCAGGTGCACGACGAGCTGGTGTTCGAGGTCCCGCCGGACGAGATGGAGACGATGAAGCAGCTGGTGCTCGAGATCATGCCCGGCGCCATGAAGCTGGTGGTGCCGCTGAAAATCGATATCAAGGTGGGACGGAACTGGGGTGAGATGTCCTGATGCCCGAGCTGCCGGAAGTCGAGACCATCGTCAACAGCCTGAGGCCGCACGTGGTGGGACGGACCATCATCGGCATCGTGGTCAGGGATACCCGGCCGATTCAGAAGATCGCGGTGGACAGGTTCTGTGAACGTCTGACGGGGCTACGAATCAAGGGACTTGAGCGGCGGGGAAAATATCTTGTGTTCAGCCTTTCCCGTGGACTGTATATGGTCGTCCACCTGCGCATGACCGGCGCTCTGCTGTGGAATCCCGCGCAACCCGAGCCATTCACGCGGCTGGAGTTCATACTGGACGACCGCTCCAAACTGGTATACACCGACGTGAGGAGGTTCGGCACCTTCAATCTGGTCCGCGACCCGGGTAAAGTGGTGGGCGGACTGGGCATCGAGCCGCTGAGCGACGAGTTCACACCCGCGGCGCTGGCATCTTACTTAAAAACGAGGCAGACGCCGGTTAAGACAGCGCTGCTCAATCAGGAGCGTATCGCGGGCATCGGCAACATGTACGCCGACGAGGCGCTGTTCGCCGCCGGCCTGCACCCGCTGAGGCCGTCCGGCTCGCTCAAAGCGAGGGAGGTGGCCGCTCTGCACGCGGCCATCAGGGCGGTGCTCAGGAAGGCCGTTAAGAACCAGGGCGCGAGCATACGCAACTACCGCCGGCCGGACGGGAAGGCGGGACGGGCGCACGAGGAGTTCGCGGTGGCGCACCGCGGCGGCTGCCTTTGCCCGCGCTGCTCCACACCCATCAGCCGAA
>CAZDXZ010000061.1:4143-9685 GCA_964509615.1 uncultured Dehalococcoidales bacterium | reverse complement strand
ATGCCGGCATCGCCCACAACCTCGGGCAATGCTCCTGCAGTAGTCGATACAAGCGGCGCGCCGCACGACATGGCCTCCGCCGCCGGCAGGCCGAATCCTTCATAAGTGGACGGCACGGCCACCAGTGTTGATGTCCTGTAAAGCTCAATGAGCTCCGAAGTCTCTATCTGGTTACGGAAGATAACGGCATCCGTAACTCCCAATCTGTCCATCAGTTTCTCCGTCTGGCCGTCCCCCAGTGTCCTGCCTACTACCACCAGCTTTAAATCCCATCTTTTTCTCAATTCGGCCAGCGCTTCCAGGAGAAAACGCAGCCCTTTCACGGGCGTGTCGCGGCTCATGACCATCAATATCTGGTTGTCTAACCTGGCCACTTTATCCGATGGGCTGAACAACTCCGCATCGATACCGTTATAAATAACCTTCATCCTTGATTCCGGAATACCGAATATCTCGTGTATATGGTGTTTGGCCATTTCCGAAACGGTTATTATAAAGGGCAACTGCCGGGCTACCTTGATCTGCATGCCGGTGAAAGAAAACCAGCGGCGGTATCCCAGCTTGTCCTTGAGAGATTTAGCGGATTGAATGGCCAGATCGCGGTCGATGGTAACGGGATGATGTATCGTCTCCACCACAGGATACCCGGCCTTCTGGATATCAACGATGCCCCACGACATGGTCTGATTATCGTGTATTACATCGTATTTCTTGATATCGTCCCGGCAGAGATACTGGTAGGCGCGCATGCCGAAGGCCAGCGGCTCGGAGAAGTAGCCTGTCATGATCCCGCCCCACTCCGCGAAGTTGGCCCGCGTATTCAGCTTGCGCGGATCGATAAAAAGCCTCTGCCATGATCCGAACCTGTACAGGTCCAAACTTGGTAGCCTGATCAACCCCACACCATCGTCCACAATGGGATAGGGTGGCCCCGACATCATATCAACCTCATGGCCGAGGTCGCGCAGGGCGTTGCTCAGATAGCGCATGTATATACCCTGCCCGCCCGAATAGGGATAGCTGCGATAACTCAAGATACAAATTCGCATATCACTCTTCTTCAGGACAAATTTTGCGCTAAATATGATATCAGACTTGAGTGGTTGGCGTATAATGATGCAAACGACTGTTGGGTTGTGCATCCGCAATGTGGAATGATCTCCAGGCAGCACTGTTCCTCGTATTTAAATATATAACACGGGGCAGCAAGGGGACCACCATCCTGACCGTACTGGTAACCATGCTGGCATTTCTCCAGATTAATCTGATCACCAGCATATTCAACGGCGCCATCAATCTGGCATACAAACAGGTCAAAGATAACTACGTTTCAAATATTGTTGTCCAGCCGGCGTCGGACGAGGACTACATCACCCAGGTTTCACAGGTTAAAAACAAGATCACTACCATCCCCGGTGTGATCAGCTGCTCTTCCAGGTACGCCATGGGCGCGGCCATTTCCTATGACCCCGATAAAAACGGCAAGGATGTAAAGTCCATTGGATGGACCGTCAAATCGATCGACCCCGTTGAAGAGGTAAAGGTAACCAATATCCAGAACTACATGGTCGCCGGCAGCTACCTCAATGAAGACGATCGTGATCAAATCATCATGGGCAGGGAGATATCGGGGGGCTTCGGCGCCAGCCTGGAGGTCCAGTCCCTGCGGGGCGCCAGCGTGGGGGATGAGGTGACAGTTCGGTACAACAACGGAGTAAAGCGAGTTTATAAAATCAAAGGTATCTATACCACCATCTTCCCGCTATCCGATATGGGAGTATTTGTCACAGAAAGGGAGATGGAGTCCGTGCTGGGCGTGCGTAACAGGGCATCGGAGATACTGATTAAAACTGATCCGGTTTATTCCGAGGACTACTATATGAACGAGCTCAGGGTAGCCGGCCTGGAGAAACAGGAGCTGCGCCCGTGGATAGACTTTATCGGCCTGATCAGCGGCATAACGCAGAGCTTCGACATCATTAAACGTATCGTCTATTTCATCGGGCTGGTGGTGGCCGGGGTCACCATATTCATCGTTATATTTATCGCCACTTCAAGCCGCAGAAAACAGATCGGCATAATGAAAGCGATAGGCATGAAGGAGATGATAGTCATTATGTCTTACGTGTTCCTGGCACTATTCTATGCGCTGGTCGCCATCGGTCTGGGTATGCTGACACTGGAATATGCCCTGAAGCCGTACTTTATCAGCCATCCCTTGCTCCTTCCCATGGGCAGGGTGAGCCTGTTGATCGTACCGGCCGACGTTATAAGCAGCATAGTCAGCATGATGGCTGTCAGCATAGTCTCGGGCTTTATACCGTCCTGGAGCGTAACCCGTGAAAATATTATCAGGGCGATCTGGGGATGATAAGCAGATGATCAGCGTCACCAACCTGGTGAAGGTCTATGAGGGACATGTCCCCGTAAACGCGCTGAAAAGCGTGAGCTTCGAGGTGCGGGCGGGTGAGTTTTTGTCCATCATGGGCCCAAGCGGTTCGGGAAAGTCAACGCTGCTGCACCAGCTGGCCCTGCTGGACACGCCGACGTCGGGACGCATCGTGCTGAACGAGACCGATGTTTCAGGCCTGTCGGATAAAATGAAGACGGATTTTCGCCTCAGATATCTGGGGTATGTTTTTCAGGAATATGCTTTGATTCCCGAATTAGACGCCCTGGAAAACGCCTTCCTTCCCCTCATGCTGCTGGGATTTAAACGCAGGGAGTACCTCAGGATCACGCGTGAGATGATGATCAAGGTGGGACTGGCAGACCGCCTGCACCATCTGATAAGCCAGCTTTCAGGCGGGGAGCAGCAAAGGGTGGCCATCGCCCGCGCTCTGGTGAACAAATCCAGAATCCTCTTTGCCGACGAACCATGCGCAAACCTTGACACCGAAAATAAGGGCATCGTCCTCAGGCTGCTGCGGAAATTATGCGATGAACTGGGGCAGACCATTCTTATGGTCACGCATGAGCCGGAACAGAGAGAATTCACCGACCGGGTGCTTTATATCCGCGACGGGCGACTGGAAAAAGAAGAGTTGATCAGCGATGAGGTCCGCGCCAATACCCTGCATCACAGCTACCACACCGATATTTCAGAACCAGTTGAGGAAATCAGCGGTGGGCAGGCCACGGCATGAATACCATGCGAGCCTATTTAGCTTTTCCCTGGTCGGCCACGGCTTTTGTGGCCCGCTCCAGTTCCTGCTCGCTCGCCAGGTAGCGGCTGTTGATTCTTTTCAGGCCCGCGTCCAGTTCGTAAACCAGCGGTATACCGGTAGGAATATTCAGACCGGCTATTTCGCTGTCCGGCACATTGTCCAGGTATTTGACCAGCACCCTCAGGCTGTTGCCGTGAGCGGACACAATCACTTTTTTCCCCGATCTTATCGCGGGTGCGATCGACTTGTGCCAGTAAGGCAAGCATCTGCGATACGTGTCTTTCAGACTCTCCGTCAGAGGAATTTGTCCGGGGTTCAGTCCCCTGTAGCGCACATCGCCGGCCGGACTGCGCGGATCGGCCTTTTTCAGGGGCGGAGGAGCGATATCATAGCTTCTGCGCCAGATCAGCACCTGCTGCTCACCGTGTATCCTGGCCATCTCCGACTTGTTCAGGCCTTGCAGAGAGCCGTAGTGCCTCTCGTTCAGACGCCAGGACTTTTTCACCGGTATCCACATCAGGTCCATTTCGTCCTGTACTATCCACAGCGTGCGGATAGCGCGCTTCAATACGGAGGTGAAGGCCAGATCGAATGTGTATCCCTCCTTTTTCAGCATCCTGCCGGCCTGTCTGGCCTCCTGTATGCCCTTCTCGGAGAGGTCCACATCCGTCCATCCGGTGAACCTGTTCTCTTTGTTCCAGGTGCTCTCGCCATGGCGCAGTAAAACGACTTTGAACATATAAATTTCTCCAGGAAAACCTTAAAATATGTTATGGTGTCTTTGATTTTATCCGGGCAACGATTTATTATAGCCAAAGCTGGTAAGCGCTGCACTATTCGGTATAATAAGCTATGGCCGTACAGAAGATACTATTAAACAGGGACCTGGGATTTCTCAGAGTGGCGGCTGCCGTCCCCGAGTTGCACGTGGCAGACGTGGACTTCAACGTCAGGGCTATGCTCAACATTGCCGGCGACGCGCGCGCAAAAGGGGTGCAGGTGCTGACCTTCCCGGAGATGTCTGTATCGGGCTATACCATAGCTGACCTGGTACACCAGCAGTCGTTGCTGGCCAAGGCCGAGCAAGGGCTGTTAAGGCTGGCGGCGGGCACTGCCGACAGCAATATGCTGATCGTAGCCGGCCTGCCCATATGTATCGACCAGAAGGTATTCAACTGCGCTGCTGTGCTTAACAAAGGCCAGGTGCTGGCGATCATACCAAAAACGTACCTGCCGTCCTATAAGGAGTACTACGAGGGCCGCTGGTTTGTCTCATCAGATGATGCCTGCTCGGATGTTGTCCATCTGGGAGACAGGGCCATTGCCTTCGGCACAAATATCTTGATCTCACTGCAGGGCTTCACGGCGGCAGTACTGGGCATAGAGATATGTGAAGATATGTGGGTGCCGCTGGCGCCGCACGAGTACCAGGCGCTGGCCGGCGCAACACTCCTGCTAAATATATCAGCCAGCAACGAAGTGCTGGCCAAGGCCGAGTGGAGACGTTCTATGGTCGCCTCCGAATCGGGAAGGTGTGCGGCAGCCTGTTGCTATGTTTCCGCCGGTATGGGTGAATCATCCAACGACGTCGTCTTCGGCGGCCATACACTGGTGGCCGAAAACGGCATCCTGCTGGCGGAGTCACGCATTTTCAAGCAGAAATCGGGCCTCACGATCTGCGATCTTGATTTGGACCGTCTGGTTCACGACCGTATGGCGATGACAAGTTACCGCCAGTCACCGGGCCATATTAAGCCCTTCCGCATCATCGAGGCCGGGGTAGCAGACGTACCCGCAACCGCTTTAATGAGGCAGATAGATCCTCACCCCTTCGTACCCAAAGATTCAGAAAAACGTGCGCAGAGATGCCGCGATATCTTTGACATGCAGGTGGCTGCGCTGGCTAAAAAGCTGTCCGGCGCCAAGCTCGACCGTATTGTATTGGGTGTCTCCGGCGGGCTCGACTCCACGCTGGCGCTTCTGGTAGCTGTGCGCACCATGAACTACCTCAAACTGCCCGTCAAGAACATTACAGCCTGCACCCTGCCCGGCTTCGGCACTACGCGCAGGACAAGAGATAATGCCACCGAATTATGTAAAGCTCTCGGCGTGAGCTTCGAGCGTGTAGATATCTCGCGCACGTGCAAATCGCACATGGATGATCTCGGGCATGACGGCAAGGAAGATGTTGTCTTCGAGAACATACAGGCGCGATACCGCACCGAGTTCCTCTTCAACAAAGCCAACGGGCTCAAGGCCATACTGCTGGGCACGGGTGACCTCACCGAGGTGGCCCTGGGATGGAGCACCTTCTCGGGCGATCACATGTCGCATTACGATATTAACGTTTCAGTGCCCAAGACGCTGGTAAGATA
>CAZDXZ010000061.1:0-4043 GCA_964509615.1 uncultured Dehalococcoidales bacterium | reverse complement strand
AAGCGCTTTTTTGCCAACCAGTTCAAGCGGACCTGCATGCCGGAAGGCCCCAAGGTTGGTTCCGTCAGCCTGTCACCCAGAGGTGATTGGAGGATGCCCTCGGACGCGGACCCCGCCTTGTGGCTGGAAGACCTGGAGAAAATGTATTCCAGGTTACGCAGTTAATTAGTCAGTCGCCTGAAGTGGATGATCCCTAACTGATTCGTCTGAACTTATCTTTGGGTGCGCCGCAGATAGGGCATTCGTCGGGAGCAGTTCCCACGCTTACATAACCGCATACGCCGCACACGTAATAATCGACGCCCTGCGGATCCATCATACGATCCAGAGCTTTCTCGTACAGCTTGGCGTGCCCCTTCTCAACATCCCTGTGGTAGCCGAAAATAGTCGCCACCTGCGGGTTGCCCTCCTCGTTGGCTGTCTTTATGAACTCCGGATAGGCATCGGTGGCGTAGTTCTCGCGCTCGAAGGCCGCCTGCAGGTTCTCCTGCGTATCGGCGATCGCTCCCAGCAGCCTGAGGTGATGGAAGGCATGTATGGCCTCGGACTCGGCTATGGCCCTGAACAGTCCTGCGATAGCAGGGAATCCCTCCTGCTCGGCTTTAATGGCGAAGGCCAGGTCCCTGATATTGGCTTTTGATTCGGCGGTAAAACCTTCCTGCAAGTTCTTCAGCGTCGCGGCGCCTTTAATGTGCGAGCTTTCATGTTTTACAAACTTGTCGGGGCCGGCGCCGCAGATGGGGCAGCGCTCAGGTCGCTGCTCAGAGAACTCAAGGTGGCGGCAGTGCGTACATAACCACATGTAACTTCTCCTTACACTCGATTTAACTCATAAACGCAGTGATACCGCGGTGAATCATACTCACGGCAATGGCTGCCAGCAGCAGAGCAAAGACTTTGGACAATGCCAGCACTCCACCGTGTCCCAGCACCCTGACCAGCCTGTTGGCCTGGGCAAAAAAGACCCATGATATAAGCAGGTTAACTATAAAAGAAAAGGTTACCATTACGATATGGTACTGGTCGGTCAGTATCAGCAGCGTTGTCAGCACAGCCGGGCCAACCACCAGCGGAGTGGCCAGAGGTACTATCGCTATCACGTCCTCCCCGGTCGCTACCTGGGCTTCGAACATCTTTCCCACCACCAGCTCCTTGGCGCCCAGCAGAAATAGTATCAACCCGCCCGCTATGAGAAAATCGTTCACTGTGATGCCGAGGAAAATGAAAATGCCTTTGCCCACAACTATGAAAACGAGGCCCAACGCCAGCGCGGTGATCAGGGCTTTGCGTATCACACTGTTTCTCCTCTTATCCGACATATCGTGTGTAAGCGACAATAGAATCGGCACAGTGCTGATCGAGTCCATAGCCACGAACAGCGGAACAAAGGTCAGGCCGAAGTCCCTGAGCAGGTCAAGTAATATATTCATAAAGACTCCTCATAACCAGAAAGGGCCTCAATTGATTTTGCTTTTACGGTCGCCGCTAATCCAGACATCCCCATCGTGGAAAAACTTGAAAGCATTGCGTCCGTGTCCCTTGGCATAATACAGTGCGGCATCGGATTTCTTAATCAGCGTTTCAAGGTCGGTCGCATCTTCAGGATAGATAGCGATACCGATGCTGGTGGATAGATATATCCAGTGACCGTCGATGTAAACGGGCTCTTTAAAAGACTCTATTATTTTCCTGGCTATGACGGTGGCATCCTCCATGTGGTTTGTTTCAAGCATCATCAGGATAAACTCGTCTCCACCGACCCTTGCCAGCGTATCACTGGCGCGTATTATCCCCGTGATTTGACCGCCAAATGCCTTCAGGACTTTATCACCCATGTCATGCCCGAGATTATCGTTAATTGATTTGAACCGGTCGATATCCAGAGACATGACAGCCAGCCTGTCCTGGTTGCGATGAGCCAGCGCTGAGGCTATATTATAGCGGTCAACCAGCAGCAGCCTGTTCGGCAACCCGGTTAAGAAATCGTGGGTTGCCATCTCCCTCAGTTTCTGTGCCATCTTCTTGCGCTCTTCCAGTTCCCGGTTCAGCTCATCCTGCTGCTCCTGCAGCTTGTCGACCATCCTGTTGATATTCCTCTCCAGCACGGTGAGCTCGTCATTCGATTTGGTCGGCAGGTTGGTGGAAAGGTCACCGGAAATGCTTATATTGTTTACAAAATGACCAACGCGCTCCAGCCTTCTAATTATTGTTCTGCCGACCGTTATATTAACAATATATGCAAACACTGCGGCCAATCCGCACAGCGCCAGCATGAAATACAGCATCATCGCCTGGCCCTGGGCATAGACATCGCGAGGCATATCTATGCGGAAGATCAGCGCCGGATCCCCGTATATATCCTCGATCAGTGCATATCCCGCGATCCTTTTCCCGCCTTCTACGCAGATATATACAGGCATCTCAGGTGACAGATATGAAAGTGCAGCCTGAAAATATGGCGGCATATCCTTATCGTCGATCTGTGCGACAGCCAGCGGCACGTGTACCGTATCGGAGATACCTTTGATCATAGAATCATCGAAATACCGTGCCATGATGAACGTCCCCCTGATCGGCCCCCCGTCGTTGCTGGTGAGAATGGGCTGGGCTGAAATTAACAGCGGGCCCTGCGGCAGCAGGATGATGCTGGCTACATAATCTTGAACTTCCTCATGATATGTCAGGGTCTTACTTAAAACACCTTCATGCAATACGGGGGGTATATCAACCTCGGTCTTACTGTTCAGGTCGAAGCCCTTTCCATAAACCAGTCGTCCTTCTCGGTCGATGATAAATATGAAATTAAGCCTGTTATTAATGAAAGTGGAGTCGGTGAAGTTGCTTATGACATATTCTTGGTGCTCAGAAGGATTCTGAACGAATGCATATGTATCGTCCCATGCGGCCCAGTCAAGATTGATTCGGCTTAGATTTTCAAGCTGGTTATTAAAAACGCTGGTCGTACGTTGAACCATCTCACGGGCATACTGCTCCTCGATTCGCTGAAAGCTGCTCATGAAGAAATACTGAGATACAGCGAAAACGATACCCAGCAGTAAAGCTGTTGCACCGATAATGATTAGCAGTACTTTTAAGCGAAGCGACACAAACTCTTTCCCACTACCCTGCAATATAATTTAGAAGCTTAAATATCATGACAGAAATGATTAACGGCAATACTTTTACGAGTTTTACTCACGTTAATTCACCACATGCGCATAATTATACAATTATCCCCGCTGGCGAGAAAAAGTTTGCTGCTTTGACCTGTGAAGCCTTCGCTGAAAAGTCGAGGTCAGCGCAGGTTACGGCGTGTTATGTAAAGGCCGCAGCAGTATGGAATCCAGGGGAACACGCGGGCGGGGCGGAGGGACTTTGGCCGGATATCCAACCGGCAGCACAGCCACCACAAATGTATTTGGCGGTAGGTTTAATATCGAATTCATTTGCTCTGCGCTGCCGATTGCTCCCACCCAGCAGGAGCCCAGGCCGAGGGCCGTCGCCGTCAGCACCATGTGCTCGACAGCGATATATGTATTGGCCATGGCTGTCATGAAATGCACGCCCAGGTCGTCATCCGGGGCATTTAATATAAGCTCCCGTACCGCAGGATTGGCAAAATAGCCCGACAGAGTCTCTATCACTCCGTAATCAATAAACTCCTGGGAGCGCTTCTCCCTCGCTGCCCGGGCATAAGCAGTCAGGTCCAAGCAGCATACAAATACCACCGGCGCCTCTTCGATAAAGGCCTGCTCGAAACATACTTTGCGCAGCTTTATTTTCTCCTCTTTGTCTGTTACAACGATAAAGCGCCAGGGTTGCCGATTGCTGCCGGATGGCGCCAGCCGCGCGGCCTCCAGTATGGTCAGAATTTTGTCCTCGGATATCGGATCGCTGCGAAAGCTGCGTATACTCCTGCGAACCTTGATTGCCTCTGCTACAGTCAACATGGTAATTCCCTCCAACCCTATATAAGCCTAATAAATATTACACTTCTAAGGTTGATTGCGGGAAGAAAGAGGGTTTGGTAGCGCATACCGGAT
>CAZDXZ010000060.1:0-9769 GCA_964509615.1 uncultured Dehalococcoidales bacterium | reverse complement strand
CCGCTGCTCCCCTCCAGAATGCGCACCTTGTAATCGATCAGGTCTACCCTGGAAAGGCCTGGATAAAACTCCAGCAGTGCTTTACGCAGTGCGCGATCGAGTGCATTGACCGGGCCGTTGCCCTCGGCCGCCGTGTGCATTACCTTGCCATCCACCCTTACCTTGATGGTAGCCTCGGCCAGCAGCTCGCTGCCGATATCGTAGGCCGAAGGCAGACGCCTGTGCCTCTCCACGACGACCATATAGTCGACCAGGCTGAAGGGCGGTTTATAGCCATGCCGCGAGCGCAGCAGCAGCAGCTCAAAGGATGCATCGGCATCCTCGTACTGAAAGCCCATGTTCTCCAGATGCTTGACCTGGTCGAGTATCGTGCGAGCTTCCTTGCCGTGAGGCGGCATGGGGATGCCCAGCTCCCTGGCCTTGTAAATGATATTGCTTTTACCGGAAAGCTCTGATACCACTATCATGGGGCTGTTGCCCACCAGCGATGGATCGATGTGCTGATAGCTCTCCTCCCATTTGGCCATGGCCGACACGTGCAGGCCGGCCTTGTGCAGGAATGCATTGTTTCCCACGTAGGGGAGGTTGGAGCCCGGCGGCAGGTTGGCCACCTCGGAGACGAAGCGCGAAACTTCGGTAAGTTTTGATAGTTGAGTTTTAGTCAGGCACCTGACGCCGAGCTTGATCTGAAGGGCGGGTATGATGGAGCAGAGGTTGGCATTGCCGCAGCGCTCTCCATACCCGTTGATGGTGCCCTCAACGTGAACGGCGCCCGCCTTCACCGCCGCCACCGATACAGCCGTGGCCATATCGCTGTCATTATGCGCATGTATGCCCAGCGGGCAGTCCAGTTTCCCGGCTGCCTGCTTCACGGCTTCCGCCGCTTCCCAGGGCAGTGTGCCTCCGTTGGTATCGCACAGGACCAGGCAATCCGCACCCCCCCTGGCTGCCGCCTCCAGGGTGCGCAGGGCATAGGATGGATTCGACTTGTATCCGTCGAAAAAATGCTCGGCATCGAAAAAGACTATTAAACCGTTTGATTTCAGGTAGGCTATTGATTCTTCTATGATAGCCAGGTTGTTTTCGAGGTTGGTTTCAAGGACGCGTTTTACCTGGATATCCCACGATTTGCCCACGATGTTGGCTGCCCGCGCGCCGCTTTGCACCAGCGCTTTGAGCCCGGCATCACCTGATGCCTGCGTATCCACGCGCCGCGTGCTGCCGAAGGCCACCAGCGTGGCGTGCTTGAGCTTCAGGTTTACCGCCCTGGCGAAGAACTCCGTGTCTTTGGGATTGGACCCGGGCCAGCCTCCCTCGATGTATTGGATGCCGAGTTCGTCCAGCTTCTGCACGATCTTGAGCTTGTCTGTGACGGTGAAGGAGATACCTTCCTGCTGTGCGCCGTCCCTCAGCGTCGTATCATAAATATCGATCTGTTTCATTGCATCAAATGCCCCGCTCGATCTCATGCGCTATGACTTTTCCCATCCCCTGTGTGCCTGTTTGTTTCATACCGGCAGTCAGAATATCTCTGGTGCGATGACCATCATCGAGCACTTTCAGGACCGCCTTCTCCACGGCGGCTGCCTCTTTGCTCAGACCCAGTGAATAATGCAGCATCATACCCGCGCTCAATATGGCTGCTATAGGATTGGCCAGGTCCTGTCCCGCGATATCCGGCGCGCTGCCGTGGATGGGTTCGTACAGGCCGAAGGCGTGGGAGGATTTACCTGCCGGTATGCCGGCCAGGCTGGCGGAGGGCAGCATGCCCATCGAGCCTGCCAGCATGGAGGCCTCGTCGGTAAGTATATCGCCGAACATATTCTCGGTTACGATCACGTCGAAATAGGCCGGATCACGGATAAGGCGCATGGCGCAGGCGTCCACCAGCATATTATCCACCGAGACAGAAGGATACTCTCCCGCTATCTCTCCCGCTATCTGGCGCCAGAGCCTGGAGGACTCGAGCACGTTGGCCTTGTCCACGGAAGTCAGTTTGCGGCGACGCGAGAGCGCCAGCTCAAAACCGACGCGCAGTATGCGCTCGATCTCCTTCTCCGTATAGACCATTGAGTCAACCGCCCGCCTGCCGCGGGAGGTACTCCAGCGCCGTTTGGGCCGACCGAAATACAGGCCGCCCGTCAGCTCACGCACCACCATCATATCCACCTTGCGTACAACCTCCGGCTTGAGGCTGGTGGCATTCTCCAGAACTTTAAACATCCTGACCGGGCGTAGATTGGCGAAGAGTTTCAGCTCTTTGCGTATGGCAAGCAGCCCGTCCTCAGGCCTGGTTGCAGCGCGGGGGTCGTCCCATTTCGGTCCGCCCACGGCGCCCAGCAGCACCGCATCGCACTTTCTGCAGATATCGATGGTCGCCTGCGGCAGTGCGGTGCCGAATTTATCGATAGATATGCCGCCGATAAATCCCTGCTTGCAGGTGAACCTGTGGCCGAAGCGGCTGCCCACCACATCCAGCACGCGCCGCGCCTCGTCCGTAACGTCCGGCCCGACGCCGTCTCCCGGCAGGACTGCTATATTGAAATTCAAATCACTTCGCCCCGGCGCTTTTTTTTCTGGTGTAGTCTATCAGGCCGCCCGAGTCGATAATCTCCATCATAAAGGCGGGATACGGCTTTGCTTTGAAGGTTTTTCCGCTGGACAAATTGGTTATGGTACCCGTGGCCAGGTCGACCTCGACCATATCTCCCTGCTTGATATTATCCACGGCCTCTGCACTTTCCAGCAGGGGCAGCCCGGTGTTGATGGCATTGCGGAAAAATATACGCGCGAAGCTTTTAGCGATGACACAGGAGATACCGGAGGCCTTGATGGCCGAGGGAGCGTGCTCGCGCGAGGAGCCGCAGCCGAAGTTAGATTCTGCCACGATGATATCACCAGGCTTTACCCTCTGCACGAAGTCCGCATCGATGTCCTCCATGCAGTGCGCCGCCAGCTCCTTGGGATCGTGCATATTGAGATAACGCGCGGCGATGATGGCATCGGTATCAATGTTGTTGCCGTATTTGTGGACCTTGCCTTTGTGCGGCATCTATTTCATCTCCTCCGGGCCGGCGATCCTGCCCAGTACTGCGCTGGCCGCAGCTACGGCCGGGTTGGCCAGGTAGACCTCTGATTTGGGGTGCCCCATGCGGCCGACGAAATTGCGGTTGGTGGTGGAGACACATCTTTCTCCTGCCGCCAGTATTCCCATGTGCCCGCCCAGGCAGGGGCCGCAGGTGGGCGTGCTGACCGCTGCGCCGGCCCTGATAAATATCTCGATCAAGCCTTCTTTGAGCGCTTCGAGGTAGATCTGCTGCGAGCCCGGCAGGACAATGCAGCGTACGTGACGATCGACCTTCCTGCCCTTGAGCACACGCGCCGCCAGGCGCAGGTCATCCAGCCTGCCGTTGGTGCAGCTTCCTATAACAGATTGATCGATGGTTACATTCCCGACACGGCTGATCGGCTGTGTGTTGGAAGGCAGGTGAGGGAAGGCCACCTGAGGCTCTATTTTAGATGCGTCATATTCGATCACGCGAGCATATTCGGCATCGTCGTCGGAGGCATACACGGTGTATTTTTCGCGGGTGCGCCCTTTAAGATAGCGCAGCGTCGCTCCGTCCACCTGGAAAAGGCCGGCCTTGCCTCCCGCTTCGATCGCCATATTAGACATGGTGAAGCGGCCGTCCATGCCGAGATTATTAATAGTCTCGCCGTGAAACTCCATGGCGGAGTAGAGCGCGCCGTCGACACCTATGTCTCCGATGGTATAAAGGATCAGGTCCTTGCCGCCGGTCCATTTGCCGGGCCTGCCGTGATAGACGAATTTAATAGTAGGCGGCACCTTCATCCAGATCTCGCCGGTGGCCATGGCCACGGCAATATCGGTTGATCCCATACCCGTGGCGAAGGCGCCCAGCGCGCCGTAGGTGCATGTATGGGAATCAGCCCCCACGATCACCTGTCCCGGCAGCGCCAGGCCTTTCTCAGGCAGGATGACGTGCTCGATACCCATCTCACCCACCTCGAAATATATCAGGCCGTGCTTCCTGGCAAACTCGCGCATCATGCCGGCCTGTGTGGCGGACTGTATGTCTTTATTGGGGCAGAAATGGTCCGGCACCATTACGATCCTGTTGGGATCGAAAACACGCGGGAAGCCCAGCCGTTCGAACTCCCTGATGGCGATGGGCGCGGTGATATCGTTGGAGAGCACCAGGTCGCATCTTGCGCTGATGAAATCCCCGGCGCTGACCTTATCTTTACCGCAGTGCGCGGCCAGTATTTTCTCTGCTAACGTCAATCTATCATAATCCTAATTATATTTTACGGGGTGTCATTGCGACCCCGAAGGGCGTGGCAATCTTGTATCTCCGTAATTACTCACAAGATTGCTTCGTCGCTAGGCTCCTCGCAATGACATGTTTTACCCCATTCATCCTTTGGCCCTTGGTATCATAAGGACCACAACGGTTATAAGAGCTGTCGCCACGGCGATAATGTAGAGCCCGACTCCCGCAGCGATACCGATGGCCGCGGTTACCCAGATGCTGGCCGCGGTGGTGATGCCCATAACCTTGTCGCCGCGCATGCCGCGGAAAATAACTCCCGCGCCGATGAAGCCGATGCCTGTGACCACGCCTGCGGCTATCCTGGACGGATCTACGTTGCCGGTGAACCCGAGCACGGAGACCACGGTGAAGAGAGCCGAACCCAGGCAGATCAGCATATGGGTGCGCAGCCCTGCCGGCTTACCGGCCCTTTCTCGCTGAAACCCGATGCCTCCGCCCAGTACGGCGGCCAGCAGCAGCCGCAGGCCGGCCTCAAGTTCAGGGCTCATCGCCTTCTCCCTCGCGCGGCGACCTTTTGCTGACCAGCAGGCGGTTGAGCGCATTCATATATGCCTTGGCGCTGGCTACGATGATATCGGTATCCGATCCGCGGCCTGTATAGGTGGCGCCCTCGCTCTCAATGCGGATGAGCACTTCCCCCAGCGCGTCTATACCCTCTGTTACAGATGATACGGTGAACTCTGTCAGCGTATTGGGTACGCGAACGATGCGGTTGATGGCCTTGTATACTGCGTCCACGGGGCCGCTCCCCAGTGCCGCATCGGCCAGCACCTCCCTGTTGGGGCCTGTCAGCCTGACCGTCGCTGTGGGCATGCTGTGGTTGCCGCAGCTGACTCCGACATGTTCCAGGTGATAGACTTCACTGGCCGTACGGAGCTCCTCGCCTATCAGCGCCTGAATATCACGGTCGGTAACCTCCTTCTTCTTATCGGCCAGATCTTTGAAGGCCTTGAAGGCGCGCGTGAGCGCAGCTTCATCCAGCGCATACCCGAGCTCAAGCAAGCGCTCTTTAAAGGCATGTCTGCCGCTCAACTTGCCGAGAACAAGCGCGCTGGAGGGGACTCCCACCGCCCGGGGGTCCATAATCTCATATGTGCCGGCCTTCTTGATGATGCCGTCCTGGTGTATGCCGGACTGGTGGCGGAAGGCATTGGCGCCCACTATGGCCTTGTTCTGCGGCACTACGAACCCTGTCAGCTCGCTGACCATGCGGCTGGTCTTGTATATCTGCGTGGTATCTATATTGGTGGATAGATGGAACAGGTCGCCACGCGTCTTGAGCGCCATAACCAGCTCTTCCAGCGCTGCGTTGCCCGCCCTTTCGCCTATACCGTTAACGGTGCATTCCACCTGTCTGGCGCCTTTGCGGACGGCTTCCAGGCTGTTGGCTACGCCCAGGCCGAGGTCATTATGGCAGTGAACGCTGATCAATGCACTGGAGATGTTGGGCACGTTCCTGGTAATGCCTTCGATCAGTTTGCCGAACTCGCCGGGCGTGGCGTAACCCACAGTATCGGCGATATTTACCGTAGTCGCGCCCGATTCGATGACGGCCTCGAGTATCTCATAGAGGAATTTGATATCGGTGCGGGTGGAGTCCATGGGCGTGAACTCGATATCATCCAGATACCCCCTGCCGTGGGCGACCATGCTCGAGGCCAGCTTGAGAACATCGTCCTGGCTTTTTTTGAGCTGATAGGCCAGGTGCATACTGGAAGTGGAAAGGAAAATGTGGATGCGCTTTTTCCTGGCCGGTTTGACGGCCTCCCAGGCACGGTCGATGGCCTCTTTATTGGCGTGGCTGAGGGCACATACGGTTGTGTCGCCGAGCTCGCGAGCAATCAGACGCACAGCATCGAAGTCCCCCTGAGAGGTAATGGGGAAGCCGGCCTCTATAATGTCAACTCCCAGCTTCTCCAGCTGGCGCGCGATCTCCAGCTTTTCCTCCGGATTGAGGCTGGTTCCCGCAGCCTGTTCACCGTCCCTCAGGGTTGTATCGAAAATAAGGACACGTTCACCTTTCATCGAAATTCCCTCATGTAACGCAGTTGCGGGTATGCCCGGATATGCTATTTCAGCCAGGGCATCATGGCGCGCAGCTTCTTACCCACCACCTCGATCTGATGCTCGGCCTCCTTCCGCTTGAGCGCATTATAAACAGGGCGGTTGGCCTGGTTCTCCAGGATCCATTCGCGCGCAAAGCTGCCGTTCTGGACTTCCTCCAGTATCTCCTGCATCTCGGCCTTTACCGATTCGTTAATAATCTGGGGGCCGCGGGTATAGTCTCCGTACTCTGCCGTGTCGCTCACGGAGTAGCGCATGAAGCTCATCCCTCCACGGTGTATGAGGTCCACGATCAGTTTCAGCTCATGCAGGCACTCGAAGTAGGCGATCTCGGGCTGATAGCCGGCCTCCACCAGGGTATCGAATCCTGCTTTGATCAAGGCGGTCACACCGCCGCACAGGACGGCCTGCTCGCCGAAGAGATCCGTCTCGGTCTCCTCGGAGAAAGTGGTCTCGATCACGCCGGCCTTGGCGCAGCCGATGCCCCTGGCATAGGCCAGCGCCTGCTGTTTGGCCTTGCCGGAAGCGTCCTGGTACACGGCTATAATAGCCGGCGGTCCGGATTTCTCGGTGTAGAGCTGCCTGACCATGTGGCCCGGGCACTTGGGAGCGATCATGGAGACGTCGATATAGTCGGGCGGAACGATCTGGCCGTAATGAATATTGAAACCGTGGGCGAACATAAGCGTCTTGCCCTTGGCCATCTGATCGCTGATAGATTCCCTGTATACCTTGGCTTGAAGCTGATCGGGGACCAGCATCATGACTACATCGGCTTTGCCGGCGACCTCCGCCGCATCCAAAACATCGAAGCCCGCCCTTTTAGCGGACCGGTGGCCCTCCGTTCCCCTGGCCTCAGCGACAATAACTTTCAGCCCGCTGTCCCGCAGGTTCTGCGCATGGGCATGCCCCTGGCTGCCGTAGCCGATAATACCTATGACCTTGTTCTTAAGCAAGGCCAGGTCCGCGTCTTTCTCATAATAAATCTTAGCCATATTACCTCCTGACGAAATTATTGATTCGATATTTTACACCTACCAGTCCGGCAGGTTCTCCTCCTCAGCCGCAGGCTGTTCCACGACGCGCCTGAGAGGTTTGTGCTCTTCGATGGTCAGCGGGCCTGCGCCTCCGCGCGGCAGTGCGATAGTGCCTGTGCGCGACATCTCCCTGATGCCGAAGCCGCGTAGAAGCTCGATAAGAGTGTCGACCTTGTCGGCGGTGCCGGTAACAACCAGTATCAGCGAATCGGGAGAAACATCGACTATGTTGGCGCGGAAGATATCCACGATCTGGATGATCTCGCTGCGCGTGGAGGGCGACGCCTTGACTTTGACCATTGCCATCTCGCGCGCCACGGGATTGTCTGCAGTGATATCCGCGATGCGGATGACCTCTATCACACGGTCGAGCTGCTTTCTGACCTGCTCTATATTGGCGTCGTCCCCCTCTACCACAATGGTCATGCGCGAGAGGCCCGGTTGCTCGATGTGCCCGACCGCGATGCTTTCAATGTTGAAATTGCGCCTGCGCAGCGTGCTGGCGATGCGGTTGAGGACGCCGGGGCGGTCCTGCACCAGTGCGACCAGTATATGTCTGTTATCCAATTAACAAGTCTCCATCGATGTAATCTGGATTTTACTTCTTGATGCTTGCCGCCGGGTTGGGCATCTCGAGGAACTCGACGATGGTCTTGCCCGGAGGGACAAAGGGATATACATTCTCTTCCGGCTCAACGATGAACTCGATGAGGAAAGGACCTTTGTGCTCCATAGCCTTATGGATGGCCGGCCTGACATCAATTTTCTTGCTGACCTTGATGCCCTTCATGCCATAGGCCTCGGCAATCTTAACGAAATCGGGATTATACAGCTGTGTGCCGAAATACCGCTTGTTGTAGATGAGCTCCTGCCATTGCCTGACCATACCCAGCCAGCCGTTGTTGAAAACGGCGATATTGATATCCAGGTCTTCCTGCACCATGGTGGCAAGCTCCTGCACAGTCATCTGGAAGCCGCCGTCGCCGGCGATGCACCAGACGGTTTCATGCGGGCATCCGACCTTGGCCCCGACAGCGCCGGGCAGCTCGAACCCCATGGTGCCCAGCCCGCCCGATGAGACGAAGCTGTTGGGCTTGTCGTAGTAAAAATACTGAGCCGCCCACATCTGCGCCTGTCCTACACCCGTAACTATGATAGTATCGCCTTTGGTGGCTTCGTGAATCTGCCTGATGATGTATTGCGGAAGTATATCCTCGTGATAGCGTATCTCCATGGCCGGGTGCTGCGAGCGCCACTCGTCAAGCTGTGTGAGCCAGCCAATGTGGTCCCGCCTTTCTATCTGTTTATTCAGCACCTGCAGCACATTTTTCAGATCGCCCACGATCGGTATGTCTACTGCTATATTTTTACCGATCTCCGCAGCGTCGATATCGATATGTACCACACGCGCGTGGGGAGCAAAGGTGCTAACGCCGCCTGTAGCCCGGTCATCGAACCTCATGCCCACCGCGATGAGCAGGTCGGCATTGTGAACGGCCTTATTGGCGTAGCCCATGCCGTGCATTCCCAGCCAGCCGTAGCTGAGCACGTGCGATTCGGGGAAGCAGCCGATGCCCAGGAAAGTGGTGACGACCGGAATCTGGGCGTTTTCGGCCAGCTCCTTAAGCTCGGGAAAGGCCCTGGATATGTTGATACCGTGGCCTGCGATAATCACCGGGCGCTCCGCCGAATTGATGAGGTCTGAGGCTTTTTTTACCTGGGCGGGATGTCCGAACAGCTTGGGCTTGAAGCCGGGCAGGTCAACTTTCTCAGGGTAGCTGAACTCCATGCGGCTCTGGAATACGTCCCTGGGTATATCCAGCAGCACGGGTCCCGGCCTGCCCACCTGGGCGACATACGCGGCTTCGCGCACGGCTTTAGCCAGGTCGCCGATGTCCAGAACGAGCTGGTTGTATTTAGTTATGGGCACGGTGATGCCCGTAATATCGATCTCCTGGAAGGCGTCTTTACCGATAAAATGTGTGGGCACCTGACCGGTGATGGCCAGCACCGGCACGGAGTCGAGATAGGCGTTGGCAATTCCGGTAACCAGGTTGGTTGCGCCCGGACCCGAGGTAGCCAGACAGACTCCCAGTTTGCCGGTCACGCGCGCATACGCATCGGCCGCATGGGCTGCGCCCTGCTCATGCCTGACCAGAATGTGGCGCAACTGGGGATACCTGGGTATGGTGTCGTAGAGAGGGAGTAAAACCCCGCCGGGGAAACCGAAGATAACCTCGACCCCCTCCTTGATCAGACACTCACATAATATCTCTGCGCCGGTCTTCATCATCTATGCTGGTCACTCCTAAT
>CAZDXZ010000059.1:0-10275 GCA_964509615.1 uncultured Dehalococcoidales bacterium | reverse complement strand
GGCAGATCGCGGTCAGCCCCTGGTCGGATGTTCGCAGCTTCACCGTTAAGCCCGGATTCATCGTTAACTCGCCTTACTACGGCGTGCAGCTGCTGGCGCCTGACAACGGATGTGTTTCCTGCAAGGTCAAGCCCATGTCCTTCTCCTGGTCGCCCTGGAAGGAGGCCAACCGCTACGAGTTCCAACTTTCGGCGGATCCGGAGTTCACTCAGGTGCTGAAACAGGTGAGCACCTCCTCAACGGGCTATGAATACGGCGGCACGCTGGACTACGACACCAATTACTTTTGGAGGGTGCGGGCTACCGAAGTCAACGGCCAGCCGATAACCAGCGACTGGAGCGCGACCTTCAGCTTCCGCACCGAAGAAACGCCTGCCGCTCCCGAGCCTGCCCCCAAAACGCAGGAGACACCTTTCTGGGTCTGGATCGTCATCGGCGTCGGCACATTGCTGGTCATCGTTACGCTGATACTGGTCCTCAGGACGCGCAAGCAGTTCTGACCTTGCCTCCCTTTTCTACACGTCATTGCGAGGAGCATTGCGACGAAGCAATCCTGTGACAACAAGCCGGGTAATAAGATTGCAGCACTATACGGGCGCGCAATTGAATAGGATTAATAAAGGCATCCAACTATGAAAGTATCCACGGAATGCCATGATTGCCTGATGAAGCTGGCCCACCAGGCTTCCAGCTTTGCCACCGACCATGACGGCCTGAGGGAGGAATCCAGGCGCGCCGCCCAGGAGCTGATCAGGGGCAGGTTGAGGCCCGGCATCATATCGATCGAAGTTGCCACGCCCATGCACCACCTGATCAAAAAGCTGACGGCAAACCATGACCCTTATCGCAATTTCAAAGACAAAGAGATCACCGAGGCCCGCAAGCTGTTCGCCCTGATAAAAGACCAATATAAAGAGGATTTCCTGGACTATCTCAGGCTGGCTGCGCAGGGCAACTCCATGGATTTCTTCAGGCCGATCGAGGAGCTGGAGAAGGAGTTCCTGGAAAACAGGCTGCAGTTCGCCGCAGACGATTCGGCGCTGCTGGAAGGCCGTGTGAAAAGCTCCTGCCTGGCGCTGTATTTAGCCGACAACAGCGGGGAAGTGTTTTTCGACATGCCGCTGCTCAATCTGATGCGGAGGTATGCCAGGACCATCTACGTGGTGAAGGAGCTGCCGGTGCAGAATGATGTCACCGTCGAGGACATACGCAGGGCCGGCCTGATGAAAGAGGCCGGTGAGGTCATCACCACGGGGACCGCCACGCCGGGAGTGCTGCTCGACCTGGCCTCCCAGGAGTTCAAACAGGCTTTCGCCGCGGCCGATTTTGTTTTTGCCAAGGGCATGGGTTATTATGAGACGCTCGACGAGCTGCCCCCGCAGGGGAGGATCTTCTTTTGTCTCAAGGCCAAGTGCGGTCCGGTGGCAAGGTCGCTGGGTGTGCCGCTCAACAGCTACGTGGCGAAATTGCACTGAGGTATAAGAGGAATCAGGATATGAAGTTCGAACGGCCGGAGATAATCCGACCACCCAGCGAGCACGCCAGCTACTACCTGCCGCTCACCTCGGGCTGCTCCAACAATACCTGTGCTTTCTGCGCTTTTTCCTTCACCAACCTGGGTATACGCGACCTGCAGGAAGTGAAGGGCGAGATCGACGCCATGTCCCTTTATATGAAATCCCGCGCAGCGCTGCCCGGCCAGCCTGATATCGTATATGCCATCCTGCGGCGCTGGGACGGCAGGCGCGTCTTCCTGCAGGACGGGGACGCGCTGGTCTATCCCTATCCCAAACTGCTGGAAGCGCTGCAGTACCTGAATGGGAAATTCCCCTCCCTGGAACGTATAGCCAGCTATGCCACACCCCAGGATGTGCTCAGGCGCAGCGTGGCCGAGTTGAAGGCGCTGGAGGAGCTCAAGCTGGGCATCCTCTATATGGGCGTGGAAAGCGGTGACGACGAGGTGCTTGAAAGGATCAAAAAAGGGGCCACACACGCCGAGATGGTGGAGGCGGCGGCAAAGGTCAGGGAGGCGGGCATACTGCTCTCGGTGACCGTGATACTCGGCCTGGGGGGCGTGCAGGGCAGCCGGCGGCATGCCATGGAGACGGCGCGCATACTGACGGAGATGGCCCCCGACTACGCGGGGGCGCTCACTCTGACACTGATACCCGGCACGCCGCTCTACCAGGAGTGGGAGCGGGGGAATTTCGAGCTTATCACGCCCTTCGACTCCCTCAAGGAGCTGAGGGCGATTGTCGAGCATGCCGAGTTCTCGGACTGCTTCTTCAGCTCGATGCATGCCTCCAATTACTTCGCCATACGCGGTAACATGCCGGGCGATAAAGGGAAAGTGCTGGCCCAACTTGACTCGATACTGTCGAAAAAGGACCCCGCGCTGCTGCGGCCGGAGTATTTACGGGGCCTGTGAAGAAGCGGTTTAAATATGGTCCAGCACCCTGGACAGGTCCGAGATAACGATACAATCGTGTGATACTGCGCCGTTGCGGCTGATCAATATGGGCTTCATGCCCACCCCCCTGGCCCCCAGGATATCCTGCTCATATACGTCGCCTACGAAGACGGACTCAGCTGCCCTGACGCCTGCCCTGTCCAGCGCCAGCTGAAAGATCTCCGGCCTGGGCTTGTCGAAGCCGACCTCGAAAGAGGTGACCTTATAATCGAGGTAGGGTTCAAAGCCGAGTTCCCGGCAGTAGGAATCTATTTCCTGCCCTACATTGGAGATAAGGCCGGTTACCAGCTTTCTCCCCTTGACCAGCTTCAGCGCGGGCACGGAATCGGGGAACGATTTGAAGACCCAGCCCCTGCTGAAGGCCGTGGCCAGCATCTGCAGCGCCTGCTCCGGCGTGGCGCCGGTCCCCGCCAGTATCCTCACGCCGTATTCTTTGTAAACAGCGATCTTATCCTCCTGCTCACGCTGGCGCACGGGCTTTTTAAAGTTCTCGGCGCGCCAGTAGGCGTCTGCCTCGGGCAGCGCAGCGGTTATCATGGCCGGCGTGACTTTCACGCCCAGGTCGCCGGCGATGCTGGAGTAGGTCTCCTCACGCGTGGGATCGAAGTAGGCCAGGGTATTGAAGAAATCGAAAAAGACGGCTTTAATCATGGCAAGCATAAATTATGATGTGTGAATGCGTTTGATGTCAATTTCCACCGCCTTGACAGACATCATGCCGCTTGCTTATGATGCAACGGATAAAATGAAACTCACAGTCATCGATGCCTTGAGCCTGGGCGACGCCTGGTACCAGTGCCTGCAGAAGGCCCTGACCGAAGGCCGCGAGTACAAAATAGAGCAGGGCAGCTTTGAGGGCACGCGCCGCAAGGAGATCGAGCTGGTGGCCATCAATATCAGCAGCCCCGGCATACGCCCGCTCAGCCCGGATGTGCCGACCGGCGTGCCGCTGCCGACCACGGATGATGTGATCGAGGAGTACATGTCCTACCTGATGACGCCGGACAGGCAGGAGAACGAGGAGTACACCTACGGCGAGTTCCTGTCGCCGCAGATCGAAGAGGTGATACGCCGCTACAGGAAGGGCTTCGACACCAACCAGATGTGCATGTGCGTGGGAAATGAAAAGAGCCTTTCCCAGGCCGATCCGCCCTGCCTGCGGCTGGTTGATACGCGCATACAGGACGGCGCCCTGCATTTCATTCTCTACTTCCGCTCCTGGGACCTGTGGGGCGGCATGCCCACCAACCTGGGCGGCCTGCAAACGCTGAAAGAATATATGGCGGGCGAGATCGGTGTGCAGGACGGCGAGATACACGCTTTCAGTAAAGGCCTGCACCTCTACGAGCATGCCTGGGACCTGGCCAAAATGGTCCTGCGCATGCCGCTTGAATAAATATCATATACACCTGCTTCCCTCATTATTCTGCGGGTATTTCATGCTACTCAAACGGTTACAGTGATTTAAAATATGATATTAACAACAATTGTAAATAAAAGTAGACAAAAATCAACAAAAACACTATAATACCGGCGAAGGTGTTGATATGGCAGTATTGCAAGAGATTATGACGCCTGAGCAGGTGGCTGGCTATCTGCAGTTAAATAAGGATACTGTCTACAGGTACATCAGGGAGCGTAAAATTGCAGCTTCCAGATTGGGCAGGAGTTATCGTATCTTGAAAAGGGACATCGACTTGTTTCTGATGGCGACCAGCACTGGCAAGGAGGCCAGAGAGCTGCTGTTCAAGATTGTTGAAGCACCCGCGGTCAGAAATAAGCAAATCACTCGGGAAGAAGTGGAAAAGGACGTAATCGGCGCAATTGCAGAAGTACGTAGTAAAGGCTATTAATGCTGCAGGCGGTTATTGATACTAACTTATTGGTATCAGGTTTTATTTCACCGCTGAGCTATCCAAGAGAGATTGAAAAACGCTGGAGAAATGAGCAGTTTGTACTCATTGCATCTCCTCAAATAATCGATGAAATAAATCGGGTTTTGTATCTTCCTCGGATTAAGCAGAGATATAAGCTGTCGGAATCTGATATACACGCTTTCATACTGGCAATTACCTTTAAGGCGAGTTGCACTGCCGATAAGATTGTCCTTTCCGGTGTTGCGCCGGACCCGGGCGATGATAAGATAATTTCCTGCGCCGTTGAAGCCAAGGCCGATTTTATAGTGACCGGCGATAAAACATTTCAGCGTCTTAAAGCATATCGCAAAATCCGGATTGTCGACGCGGCATCTTTTATCAATATCTTGGACAATGAGCCTAGTCTGCACTAAGGTGTCTGTCCGCAGTTACCATAAAGTACTATAGTGCAGAATGCTGTGGGTTCAATATCATTTTAACTCCGCCGGCTCCAGTGTCAGCACCTGCTTGAGCTGTTGCGCGTCCGTGTAGTGCGCGGGCACCTGGCCGCCCATGGACCAGGTCTCAGCCAGGTCGCTGTAGTAGGGGCTGAGGTACATTCCCGACTGGCCGGGAGGGCTCATGATGGTCATGGTGCTCAGGTCGGACATGTCGACCACGATCCTGATGGCGGCGCCGCTGTACATGTCAAAGGGGTGCGCCCGGTCCCACCATCCGGCATGAATGGTGAAATCGTCGCCGGCATAGGTCAGCGGGCTGAGGTTGAGGAAGGGAAGCACGCTGCCCAGGGGATGCTTGATGGTCATCTTGTGCACTTTGCCCCAGGCCCAGTTCTGAGGGTCGCTGCCCAGCTTCGTCGAGAGCTCGGATACCGCGTCTTTCATGCTCTTCAGCACCATGTCGTCGCGGGTCTCCTTAACCCCAGCGGTGGAGGTATCGTCCCATATCTCGTTGTTGTTATCTCCCATGTACCTGATCAGCCACTGCGTGGGTATGGAAACGTGCAGGTCCTTGAAAAGCTCGTCCACGATTTGAGTCCCCAGCTTGTTATACAGCGTGTTTTTAATGAGGCAGGTGCTGAACGAGTTGAAGAGCGTGGCCTGAGGGCTGTCCGTGGTAATGCCGTAATCCCAGTCCTTGAAGACGGCGACATATTTGGCCAGCGACTGGTCGCCGCCGCACACCCTCTGTATCTCCGGCACCCAGCGCTTGGCAAGGTGCGATCCCACATCGTTCTGCATGTGCCGGATGTCGTCAACGGTGAACTTGTCCTTGGCATTGGCCATCTCCTCGAAGCGGAAGGGCCTTTCGAAGAGGAAGTAGGCTGTGCCGTAGTAATCTCCCGGCTCCGGCATCTGGTTGAAGGACGCCAGATAGCCCTTGGCCGGGTTGAGCTCGTAGGGGTGGTCCTCGAAGGGGATGAAGCCCGTCCAATCGTACTGTCCCTTGTCACCCGGCACCGGTATGGGGTTGTCGCCCGATTTCCTGATGGGGAAGGTGGTTATGTACTGGTAACCGATGTTGCCGTCCACGTCGGCGTAGCCGAGGTGGACGCTTCCACCGCGTACCTTGCCGAGTGTCTGGCGGAACTCATCGAAGTTTCTGGCGCGGTTCAGCCCCAGCAGGCCCTCCACGGTCCCATCATGTCCCATCAGGCCGGGCCACAGCATGGCGCAGTTGGGCGGCAGCCCTTTCATGACATCCGAGACGACAGGGCCGTGCCTGGACACCCTGACCTTGAGTTTCTCGTCCCTCAGGCCGTCCTTTCCCTTGACCTTGATCGTCTCGTCGATGATCTGGAAGTCCTTGTAACCGTCCTCGGTCAGGTACTGGTCGGGGTTGGCCGGGTTCAGCGTCTCGGTGAAGTAATCGAGGTTATCGCCGTTGCCCACTGTAATGCTCCAGGCCATGCGGCCGTTGAATCCCAGCGCATGAACGCCGGGCAGGCCCGGTATGGAGCCTCCAATCACATCGTAGTCGCCCCCTTTGAGGTGAACCAGGTAAAAGAGCGACGGTATGGCGGCCTCCAGGTCGGGGCTGCCCGTGAAGACGGGCTTGCCGGTAGTGGTGCGCGAGCCGGAGAAGATCATCCAGTTGGAGGCGCGCATCCTTAGCGGCACAGGGCATTCAATCTCACTGTACATATCGGAAGGTGCTGCTGCATCGATATCGGGGAGGGCGGTCTGCGCGTAGCCCGGCACATCGCCATCTATTGACGAAATATACGGCGCCCCTTCGGGGATATAGGGCAGCAGCTTCTTCAGCATATCGGGGCCGGCTTTTTGGTAAATCTGGTAGAGGACCGGCTTGACGCCGCGCGGCGAGTTGAGGCGGTAAGACATGAGCAGTCCGCCCACCATGCTGTCGGCCGGCTTCCAGGCCTGCGGCTTGCCGCCCAGTATGGTGTATTCGGAGGGAAGGTATTTCACACTGTTTATATAGGCATTCACACCTCTGGTATATGAATCGACGGCTGTCCTGGTATCCGGGCTGATATTGGTGTATTCCGCTTCGGCGGCGCGGTAGAAGCCCAGTGTCTTGAAGTATTTATCGGTCTCTATCATGCGGTCGCCGAAAAGGGTGGACAGCTCTCCCCTGCCCGCCAGGCGCGTCAGGTCCATCTCGAACATCCTTTCGCGCGCGGTGATAAATCCCTGCGCGAAGAAGAGATCCTCGTTGCTTTGAGCAAAGATGTGCGGGATGCCGTGATCGTCCGTCCTGACCTCGACCGGCGCTTTCAGGCCGTCCACCTGGAGGGTCCCGCTATAGGCCGGCAGCGGCAGCCTGAAAAAGACCTGGAAGGCGACAACACCGATAAGTACGACGGCCAGGATAACGCTCAGTGTTATGACCAGGGCGCGCATTTTCTTCGATTTCATCAGCATCTCCTCTCAACGATAATGGTGTATTGCAGCTACCGAAATAAAAATAGACTATTACAAATTCAGTCTGATCTGTCAATACCGCAATTTAAAGCAGGTACATGTCCTCTGCGGCCTTGAGCAGGCGCTCCCTGAAATCGGGGTGGGCCAGGCTGATGATGCCCAGCGCGCGTTCCCTTGTGGACTTGCCCTTGAGGTCGACTGTGCCGAACTCGGTAACCAGGTGCTGCACGTCCATGCGCGGTATGGACACCGCCGTGCCGGACCTGAGCAGGGGCACGATGCGCGAGGAGGCGCCTTTGCGCGCGGTTGAGGTGAAGGCCTGTATCGACTTTCCCCCGCGGGAGTTGAAAGCCCCGCGGACGAAATCGAGCTGCCCGCCCGTGCCGCTGAATTGCGATCCGGCCATGTACTCCGCATTGCACTGCCCGGTCAGGTCCAGCTCAAGTATCGTATTGACGGCTATCATGTTGTCGTTGCCCGCGATCACGTCGGAGTTCTCAACATACGAGGCGGGATGCATCTCCATGCTGGGGTTGTCGTGAATGAAATCATACATCCGCCGGTCGCCCTGCGCCACGATGAAAACATGCTTGCGCGCATGGATATTTTTCTTGCTGCCGTTGATCACGCCCCGCTGGATGAGATCGACCATGGTGGAGGTGAAAACTCCGCTGTGTATACCCAGATCCCTGTGACCCTTCAGAAAATTGCCGGTGGCATTGGTTATGCCCCCTATTCCCAGCGCGATGGTCGCCCCGTCCGGTATCATTTCGGCGATGCAGCGGCCGATTGTCTCTTCGGTGGGTCCGGGTTGGGGGGACTGGATCTCCTGCAGGGGGACATGGTTTTCAACTATGATGTCCACCTCCGAAATGTGCAGCAGGTTGTCCCCCAGCACGCGCGGCATGTTCTTATTCACTTCGACTATGACTGTCCTGCAGACCCGCGCGGCTGCCCCGCTGTAATTATTGGACGCGCCGAAGGTGAAATAGCCGTGCCTGTCCATGGGCGAAACCGTAGTCATCAGGATATCGATGGACATATTCTCCTGCATCAACCTGGGTATCTGGTGGATATGGGTCGGCACGTAGTAGCTCAGGCCGATCTTGTGCCGCGACCGGTCGGCCTCGGTCACGAACCAGGAGTTCGATTCTATGCAGTCGGACAGGTCGGGCGACAGGACTGTGCGCGCGGAATGCTGCGTGGGCAGGCAGCAAAATACTTTTAATCCAGTCAGGTCTCCCGCTCTGGCGCGGTCGGCCAGCGCGGTCAGAAGGGCGGGAGGCTCGGCAATGCTCGTTCCAAGGACGACTGTATCCCCGTTCCTGATACGGGTGACCGCATCCTGCGGTGTGGTCAGTTTGCGCAGGTACTGGCTGTGAACACGCATACAGGCCTACTGGTTCCAGGTTGCGCCGTTATTCAGGCTGTGCGAGAAGGCGCTCTCCGTGCCGCTCGTTCCCGCATAGGCAGTTCTACCGTCGGCAGACCATTCTACCATAGCATTGAGCGACCCTGTGGGCGCCTTCTGGCTGGGCTGCCAGACGGGATACATGGACGTCGGGCTGCTCGTGAAATACGTCTGCACCTGATAGCAACCGCCCGCCTGGCATTTGGCGGCGCCTGCCAGCAGCTTGCCGCCCGAGATGCGTCCGTAATAGGCGATGGAAGCGATCGCTTCAGGAGCATTCATGCGGTAGACCTGGTAATCGGACACCTGGTAGACGTCCCTGCCCGGATTGTTCTTGTTCCACGAGGCGAAAGCCCGGCGCGAATAGGGATTGCCGCCGTTATAGTCGGATGGCAGGGCTATATCGGCCTGGTTGAGCGGCTCACCGGCCTGCCCGATCATTACAGGGTAGCCGGTCCAGACATTCCAGGTAATCGAATTCGAGCCGATGTCGCGCTGGCCGGCGTAGAGGTAGGTTTTTACTGCGCTGGAGGTCACCAGCAACAGCGTGCCGTCGGAGCCATAGGACGGCGAATAGCTGATGGCGGCCACATCCACGCCTCCTCCGCCGGGAGGCGTCCAGCCCACCGCGCTGCTGCCTGCATCGAACCAGCCGCCTGAGAAGGCGGTCAGGATGTTGATCAGCACGCTCCCGCCGGCGGCCCCATTCCAGATACCGGCAGCCAGTTCGCGCCCGGGCGAGCCGTAACCCGGCGATATAGCTACGCATCTTACCGCCTGTCCGGGACCGAGGTGGGATGTTATTTCAGTACTCTGGAAAGTGGCGCCGCCGTCCGTGGAGATATGTATCTGGCTTCCTCCCGCTGTGACCACAGCCAGAAATGCGGGATCGTCGGGTGCAACGGCCAGATCGATCCAGGGGGCGCCGGCGCTCAGGGCCGAGGATATATCTCTCCATTCGACGCCCGCCGATGTGGAACGGTAGAGGCGGGAGCTGGTGGAATCGAGCGCGTAAATAGTTGATCCGTCGCCGGCCACGGCAATGCGGCTGACGTCCGCACCGATCAGCATAAATCCGCCTCCACCGCCCGGCACTTCAGGCAGTGCCTGCACCTGCGGCGGCACAACTCCCGAGATGGCAAAGGACTGGCTGGGGGTGAGAGGATCGATATTGCCGGAGAGGTCCTGCGTTTTAATATAGAATTTGTAGCTTCCGTTGGGCAGGTTGCTGAAAGAGCGCGAGGTATCTGAAAGAAAGGGTGTATAGTCTTTATCCCAGCCCTCCAGGAAAGTGGCATACATAAAGCTGGAAGGGTCCGCGGAGGAAAGGCCGCTGCCCCATTTGAACGTAACCGTGTTGTAGTTGATGGTGCCCACGGGCCCTTCGAGGATGACGGTGTAAAAATGCGGGCTCTGGGTGGAAGGCAGTATGGGCGGAGCCGACGGCGCGGGCAATTCAGGCGCCTGCGCAGGCGGCGGATTACAGCCGGCCTGCGGGCAGACAAGCAGAGCCGAGGAAATGATGATAAGTGCCGCCGCTTTCAAACACCTGCTGAACATGAGAGTTCACTGCCTCACAGGTGTTATTATACAGCCTGCCGGCGGGGGTGGCACAACGGATGATTGCCTGTT
>CAZDXZ010000058.1:3953-10378 GCA_964509615.1 uncultured Dehalococcoidales bacterium | reverse complement strand
CTAAGCGGCGACTGGTATAATTGCTGAATCAGGCGGTGAAGATGAGACTTATGTTCAAGCTACTGACGGGTTTTATTCTGGCATCAATACTATTGGTCCCCATCAGCGGCCTGTCAGGCTGTTCGCCTGCGGCGCCGTCCACCGTACGAATCGGTTATCTGCTGGGCGATCTTCATCAGCTTCCGTTCTTCGTGGCTGTAGATAAAGGTTTCTTCACCGAAGAGGGGCTGAAGATTGACGTAGTGGGACCCTTTGATGCAGGGCCTGCGGAGATGGATGCTCTGGCAGCCGGGCAGATCGACATGGGCTACGTCGGAATGGCGCCTGCAGTACTGGCGGCCGCCCGCAAAATTCCCCTTTCCATAGTATCGGGCGTGAACCTGGAAGGCTCCGGCCTGGTAACCAACATGAACATAGGCAGCGTTGCCGAGCTCAAATCGAAAAAAATAGCCACTCCTGCAGCGGGATCAATACAATATGTGATGTTCGGTATGCTGCTGGCCGATAATGACCTCGGTTACAGCGACATCGAACTTTTCCCCGGGACAATCAAACCTCCCGACATGCCGCAGTCTCTGCAGACCGGCCGCATCGATGGGTATTTTGTCTGGGAGCCTTTCGTAGCCAAATCCGTGGTTGGCGGTTATGGAAAAGTCCTCAAGGAGTCAAAGGATATCTGGCCGGGCCATCCCTGTTGCGTGATAGTGGCCGGAGGCGATTTCATCAGTTCGCATGACGGTACGGTAGCCGCGGTAATACGCGCTCATCGTAAGGCGATCGGTTTCATCGAGGCCAATCCGGATGAAGCCAGGGGCATTGCCGCCAAATGGACCAAGCTGGATCCTGCCGTCATCGACAATGCGTTCCAGCGTGTTAAATATACTTATTCTCTTAACAAAGACGATGTTAAGAGATTTGTGGGAGAGATTATCGCCCTTGGTGAAAAGGCGACTATTAAACCTATCATAACAACAAATGATGTCCCCGATGTGGATACTTTTATCGAAATGGTAGTGGACACCAAATACATTCAGAGGTGAGGCCACGCGTCCTTTACGGCTTATTTCGATTCTCCTTTTCTTGTTGGTCTGGGAAGGGGCAGCCCTCCTAGCCAACATACCTCAGCTTTTTCCCACTCCGGTTGCGGTAGTTATGGCCCTCGGGCAGCTGTTCATTGCACCCGGCCCTCCCGGGCTGGAATGGGCCGGCGAATTGATGGGCAATACCCTGATCAGCCTGTGGAGGGTTATAGTCGGTTTTGCTCTGGCAGCTGCCACAGGAGTATTTCTGGGCATTATCATCGGCTGGTGGAGAAACGCACGTGACCTGCTTGAGCCGGTTATAGAGCTGCTGCGCCCCATACCGCCGCTGGCCTGGATACCGCTGGCCATGCTGTGGTTTGGACTCGGCTTCAAGCCCGCGGTCTTCCTGATCTGGCTGGGATCCTTTTTCCCCATACTACTCAATACCGTGCTGGGAATGGAAGGCACACCTCATAAGCTAATCGAGGTGGCCAGGACACTCGGCGCCGGACCCTGGCAGGTGCTATTCAAGGTAGGATTACCGTCGGCGACCCCCTCCATCATGGCGGGCCTGCGCATAGGTATCGGCATAGGATGGATGTGCCTGGTCGCGGCTGAGCTTACAGGGTCCAACTCCGGCCTCGGTTACATGATAATGTATTATTATTCGACGATGGAGGCATCAAAGACTGTCGCAGGCATGCTGATGATCGGCATTGTGGGATTTCTGATGTTCATCGGGCTTAAGAAACTCGAAGACAAAATCCTTTTCTGGAAAGCGGCATGAACGGGGTGAAGCTTGTGATCGACCGCGTCGGCAAAACCTTCTTGGAGAAGAAGGGCGGAAAGTCCACCGTTGCTCTGCACGACTTCAGCCTGGAAATTGCGGACGGCGAGTTTGTCTGCCTGGTTGGTCCCTCCGGATGCGGCAAGACCACGCTGCTCAAGCTAGTAGCCGGCCTGGAGCAGGCCAGCTCGGGATCTATTTATCTCGACGATAACCCCGTGACCGGGCCAAGCCGTGAGAGGGGTCTGGTCTTTCAGGATTTCGCGCTGTTCCCCTGGAGGGATGTCAGAGGTAATGTGGCTTTCGGCCCGGAGGTCCTGAAAGTGCCTCCGGCAGAGCGCATGCGGATCGCTGAACACTGTATAGACGTCGTTGGACTTGCCGACAGCATTCACAAATATCCCTCCGAGCTATCCGGAGGTATGAAACAGCGGGTGGCTATAGCCCGCGCACTGGCCAATAATCCAGAGCTGCTGCTGATGGATGAGCCGTTCGGCTCTCTCGATGCGCAGACCCGTTATCAAATGCAGAATGAGCTGCTGCGTATCTGGCAGGATAATAAAAAGGCGGTTATCTTCGTTACGCACAGCGTTGAAGAGGCCGTTTATCTGTCAAACAGGGTAGTGGTCATGACAAACAGTCCCGGCATGGTGAAGAAAATCTATAATGTGGACTTTCCGTATCCACGTTCCCTGTCCGATCACGCCTTTATCGTGTTACGCGAGAAAATAACAGGCTGCTTGTCAGAAGAAAGCGAACAAATCAAAAATGGTCTATTATTATCCCCGGGTAACGATAAAATGCAGGATGTGAAGTAGTAGTTGCGTTCAATCTGGAGAACTATCTAACGACCCGATGACCAGTGCACCGCAAATTTACTATCAGGAGGAAAGCAGTTGAACAGCGCGGATAATAAACCGACAAATGCAATGAAACCCAGAAGCCGTGGCTATATCGTCTATCTGGCCGCCCTCATGACGATCGTAGCATTGATGGACTGGTACATATCGACCATCAAGACAACCATGCTTCCTTACGCACTCAAAGAATTCAATTTAGCCCCGGCGCAATTTGCCTGGACCGAATCCCTATTTCTAATAGTCACTTTCCTCGTGTTCCTATTAAACGGATTGGTCGACATTATTGGCAGAAAATGGTCTGTTTTAATCCTGATGTTAATGATGGGCCTGTCGTGTATTTGTATCGTATATTTTTCCTCTTCGTTTTTCCTGTTTATGTGTTTCTATGCCATAGCAATGCTCACCACAGTATCAAACATGTGGGCAATACCGATTGGAGAAGAGGCTAAAGCAGCCAACAGGGGAAAAGTGGTGGCCCTGGTATACACACTTGGCATGATACCGCTCAGCGCAATCCTGCCCTCGATTCTGGTAGACAAACTAGGATTGGACTGGAAATGGATGTACGGCGTTATGTTTTTTGTGATGATAATCGGAATAATACTATGGTTCTTCATGAAGGAAACAGCCAGATACGAACAGATCAAAGCTGAACGCAAGGCCGGTACTCGCAAGGAACATATATTTGGCCTGGGAGTAATCAACAAGGGAGATGTTAAATATATTCTCATCGGCGCATTCATGTGGATGTGCTGGCTGATAACCCAGGTCCTTTTCTTCTGGGCAGGCTATTTCTTTATGGATTTGAGGGGACTGACTCTGCAGCAGTGGACCACCGGCATTCTGCTGTGGGCCATGGTTGGGACGCTGGTCGGCGGAGTCGTCGGCGGATGGGCGCTGGACAAGATCGGCAGAAAAAAGACCTGGATTATAGGATGCCTTGGTATGGCAGTCTGCCTTGCTCCAATAGGTTTCCTGCCTGATCCTATCGTACGGATTCCGGTAATACTGTGCGGTTTCTTCATCGCTTTTTCCTATGCATGGATCGTCGTCTATATCCCTGAGATATTCCCCACAGAGAGAAGAGGCTCTTGTCTGGGGTGGACCACAACCATCACAAGGTTATCCTATGTTTTGGGTCCTGCAATAGCGGCCCTTCTCTTAACATTCTCGCCCAAAATGGAATGGTTCTGGGTAATAACCGGGGCTATCATGATCATACCTGCTGTAGCTATCGTCCTGATCAAGCCCTATGAGACGCAGAATAAAGAACTGGAAGAGATAGAGAAAAGGACTTAGACACCGTGAAGGTGTCCTAATCCCGGTTGACTGAAAATGCCACATCGGGCACGGCAGATATAGCATTGCAATAAACTGAATAGTATATTCAGTCCGAGGGGAAATATTAGATGAAGATTAAGGGTGAGATTGTCTGTAACGTCGCCGTAATCGGAGCGGGCATTATGGGCCCCGGCATAGCCCAGGTCTTCGCCCAGGCGGGTTGTCCTGTAATGCTGATCGATATCGACAAGGTTGTCCTGAAGCAGTCACAGGAACGTATCAAGTCCAGTATAAATGCATTCAAGGAGACGGGCGTTTACAGGGCACGCAAGGCAGCGCAGACGTTGGCCAATGTCAGTTTTACGGGCAATCTCAACATCGGGCTGAAGGCGGCAGACTATATCGTTGAAGCGATAGGAGAAAACCTCGAATTAAAAAGATCGCTTTTCAAACGGATTGAGAAACTGGCTCCAGCCAGCGCCGTCATTACCAGCAATACCTCGACATACTCTATCGACGACCTCTCGAACGGCTCAAAACGGCCGGGCAGGTATATACTGACGCACTTTGTTAATCCTCCTAACGTTATCCCGCTGGTTGAGGTTGCCCGTGGAGCGAGCACCACTGATGAAACATTTGAATTCACGATTGCCCTGCTCAAGCAGGCGGGCAAGAGCCCGCTTATATTAAAAAAAATGGTACCCGGACACCTGATTAATAATTTCAATTTCGCCATCTTGAGCACAGCGTTAGGTTTCATGGGGCAGGGCATCGCATCCATCGAGGATATAGACCGCGCTTTCACCGAGGCGCTGGGGCCACGCTATTCCATAATGGGACCTTTCAAAACGATGGACCTGCTCGGTCTCAACGTTCTCTGGCAGGCGGTTACCTCTTTCGATCCCAACGCACATAACGATCCCCGCATCGCCGGGCTGAGAAAATTGTATGAGGCGGGCAAACTGGGGATGAGGACGGGAGCAGGATTCTATGACTACAGTGGGAAAACTTATTTCGATACGCTCAACTATTATAATGACAGGATTCTAAAAACCTATAGAAAAGCACAGGAACCGTAATTAGTACGGTATTACATTGAAGTGGTAGATAATAATTTTGACTGATGCCGCATAACAATCATGGAACTGAAAGAATTACTTGAGAGGAAAGAGGCGGCCATACTGCAGAACTGGCTTACAGCGATCTTTAACACCTATCCCGCAGGATCCACAGATTACTGTAAAGGCGAAGACATGTTCACAAATCCGGTGGGCCACAATATAAAAACCAATGCAGGTCGAATACTGGAAGGATTGATCCGGGGAGATGACGACCATGTGCTGTCATGTTATATAGAGCAGATTATACGTATTCGCGCTGTGCAGGATTTCACCCCTTCTCAGGCAGCCGGATTCATGATCGACCTGAAAACGGCGATCAGAAGCCAGATTATGGGTGAAGCAACCAAACATGGACTGATTGAAGACCTGATGGCGCTGGAAAAGAGAATTGAAGGCCTGGGATACATATCGGACGATCTGTATGCGAATATGAAAAGAAAAATCCGTGAACTTGCAGTCAGGGAAGCTAAAAAGGACAATGATTTCAAGGCCAGGATTGCCGGGATAAAACAATCGTGAGATAAATAATGAAAATAATCTGGCCGCTCGTCGCAGTTATCGCCGTTGTTTTAGTGGCGGTCGTCAGTATAGCTGTACCAGCATCGCAACTGGTGTTCGGTGTGATCATACCCTATTCAGCGATCACAGCATTCCTGGCAGGATTCATTTACCGGGTGATCAGATGGGCCAACTCGCCCGTGCCATTCAATATTCCAACAACCTGCGGCCAGGAGGCTTCTTTTGACTGGATAAAAAGCGATAAAATCGAAAGCCCTACCAGCAACTGGGGCATCGCAGGACGCATGGCACTGGAGATACTCTTTTTCCGCTCGCTTTTCCGCAACAGCGGCATGGAAAAGGTTGACGGCCACAGGCTGGCCTATGGCGGCAGCCGCTGGCTCTGGCTGGGCGGCCTGACCTTTCACTGGGCACTGCTGATCATACTTTTGCGCCACCTGCGTTTCTTCACCGAGCCCGTCTTCCCGCCCACCTTATGGCTATCCTCGTTGGATGGGATATTTCAGCTGGCCCTGCCCACCTTCTTTATTACAGATTTCATCATCCTTGCGGCCGTTTCGTACCTGCTGATAAGACGCTTTGTCTCCGAGCGTATCAGATATATATCCCTGGCATCGGACTACCTGGCGCTTTTTCTGATTCTGGCGGTAGCGGTATCCGGCGTCCTGATGCGCTCATTTTTCAAAGTCGATCTGGTGGCGGTCAAGGAGCTGGCGGTCAGCGTGATCACCTTCAGGCCGGCAGTACCTGCGGGAATCGGGCTTCCCTTCTATATTCACCTGCTGCTGGTCTGTGTATTAGTTGCCTATTTCCCGTTCAGCAAGATGATGCATGT
>CAZDXZ010000058.1:0-3853 GCA_964509615.1 uncultured Dehalococcoidales bacterium | reverse complement strand
CAGTGGAATCCGCTGGATGCCGACTGGAAATTGCCCCCTGACTTTAAACGTATCATCCTGCAGGGGATGAAGGAGCGGCTGGAGAAATACCGCTCCTGGAAACTGTTTCTTGATATATGCGTGCGCTGCGGGGCCTGCGCCGACAAGTGTCACTATTACATAGGATCGGGTGACCCTAAAAATATGCCCGTTATCAGGGCTGAACTGCTGCGCTCGGTATACCGCCGGTATTTTACTGTGGGAGGCAGGCTTTTCGGTAAGCTGGCCGGCGCCAGGGATCTGGACGAGCAAATCATTAAAGAGTGGTTTTACTACTTCTTCCAGTGTTCGGAGTGCCGGCGCTGCTCCGTTTTCTGCCCCTATGGTATCGATACCTGCGAGATCACCATGATGGGGCGAGAGCTGTTGAACCTGGTGGGCTGTACTACCGAATGGGTGGTGGGACCGGCTTCAAATTCGTTCCGCACAGGCAACCATGTCGGTATACCTCCGCATGCCATGAAGCAGAGCCTCGAATCTGCGCAGGATGATATTAAATCCATCACGGGAATTGAAGTGAATATACCGATCAATAAAAAAGGCGCGGAGATACTCTTCGTCACACCGTCCGCCGATTTCTTTGCCAGCCCGGCATGGTATACGCTGATGGGCTACCTCATGCTGTTCCACGAGATAGGCCTGGACTATACTTTCAGCACGTATGCGTCCGAGGGGGGAAATTTCGGCCTTTTCCACTCAGCCGACCTGGCTAAAAGCCTGAATGCCAAGATATATGCTGAGGCAGAAAGGCTGAAGGTGAAGTGGATACTCGGTGGAGAATGCGGTCATATGTGGCGCGTTATCCACCAGTATATGGATACCTTCAATGGTCCGCCATCCTTCCTGGAGCAGCCCGTCTCTCCAGTAACGGGCACAAAATTCGATAATGCCAGGTCGACAAAAATGGTCCATATCTGCGAATTTACTGCAGACCTTATACACAATGGAAAGCTGAAACTGGAACCGGGGCGAAATGATAAATGGAAGGTTACCTACCACGATTCATGTAACCCGGCCAGGGCCATGGGCCTGTTTGAGGAGCCGCGCTACATCATCAATCAAACGTGCAACCATTTTTACGAGATGCCGGAGAACACCATCCGCGAACGCACTTTCTGCTGCGGCAGCGGGGCGGGACTCGGACCCGATGAGAATATGGAGATGCGCCTGCGAGGCGGTTACCCGCGCGCCAACGCGGTGCAGTATGTGCAGCACAAGCACGGCGTGAACGTATTGGCCTGCATCTGCGCCATAGACAAAGCTTCATTTCCGCCGCTGCTGGAATACTGGGTACCCGGCGTGGAAACGGCCGGCGTACATGAACTCCTCGGCAATGCACTCATCATGCAGGGCGAAAAACCCAGGGAGCTGGATCTGAGGGGAGAACCCCTGACTTCAAACACAGCTACAGAGGATGCTGCGCGAGATGTATGATAAGGGAAAGATAATCGGCGGACTGGCTGTATTCCTGTGCCTGGCCAGCTTCCCTGTATGGTACACAGCTGCCAGCGGGAAGGCTGATTACAGCCCGAATCCGGTGTTGCCCGCCAGTGAGAACCAGTGTGTGGAAAGCGCCCAGTATATGAAAGAGTATCATATGCAGCTTGTGCAGCAATGGCGCGACCAGGCGGTAAGGCAGGGCGACAGCACCTATATATCCAGCGATAACAGCTCCTTTGATATAAACCTGACGGGCACCTGCTTCAAATGCCATACCAACAAGGCCGATTTCTGCGACCGCTGCCATAATTACACGGGCACAGCTCCCAATTGCTGGGATTGCCACAACGTACCGCCGGCCGGTGCACAGCCGCAGGTGATGAAATGAACATGGACCGCCGCTCTTTCTTAAAACTGGCTGTGCTGGGGCTACTCGCCCTGACTGCCAGACCAGCCCTCGACCTTATCTCCAAGCCGTCGGCGGCCAGGGCCCTTGACGGCCCGTTTAGCGGCAAACGCCTGGCAATGGCAATAGACCTCAATGCCTGCACAGCCGGAGAAGGCTGCATCGATTGTATTGCCGCCTGCCACAGCATGCATAACGTCCCTGACATTGGCAATACCAAAGAGGAGATAAAATGGCTGTGGGAGGTCAATTACGGGCAAGCTTTCGACGACCAGGAGAACAGATTTGTAAAGGAACCACTGCAAGACAGAAGGGTGCTGGTGCTCTGCAACCACTGCGATAATCCGCCCTGCGTTAGGGTGTGCCCAACGCAGGCGACGTGGAAGCGGGAAGACGGCATCGTTATGATGGACTACCACCGCTGCATCGGCTGCCGCTACTGCATGGCAGCCTGCCCCTACGGCTCCCGCAGCTTCAACTGGCGCGATCCGCGCCCCTATATCAGGACTATCAATGAAGGTTATCCGACCCGCACCAGAGGCGTAGTTGAAAAGTGCAACTTCTGCGAGGAGAGATTAGCTGACGGGCTTCAGCCCGCCTGCGTGGAAGCCTGCAGAACAGGCGCACTGAAATTCGGGGATTTGAAGCCCGGTACCGAACTGTATGACCTGATCTCATCGCAATTCAACCTGCGCCGCAAGGGCGAGCTCGGCACGCAGCCACAGGTATATTATTTGATGTAGGTCCCATATTGATTGAGAACATTTTCAGAGGCGGAAAAACATACTGGCTGCTGATAAGCGGCCTGCTGGTGCTTATAGCTGCCGGCGTGGCCGCCTATCTCCAGCAATGGAACATCGGTCTGGCCGTGACCGGCTTGAGCAGGGATGTCTCCTGGGGCCTTTATATTGCTAACTTCACATTCTTCGTGGGAGTGGCGGCATCCGCCGTAATGATCGTCATCCCTTATTACCTGCACAACACGAAGGAATTCCGCCGTATATTGATACTGGGTGAGTTCATGGCGGTAGCGGCCTGTCTGGTAGCCATTACTTTCATACTGGTGGACCTGGGCCAGCCGTCCAGGGTATTCAATATCATCCTTTATCCCACACCAGGATCGGTTATTTTCTGGGACGTCGTGGTGCTCTCAGTCTACCTGCTGCTCAACATCATCCTCGGCTGGGTAGCGCTGGATGCCGAGTACAAAGAGGTCGCCCCGCCCGACTGGCTGAAGCCTGTAGCAATCGTATCGATAGTCTGGGCTGTCAGCATTCATACCGTCACCGCATTTATTTACGCCGGGCTGGCGGCGCGCTCTTTCTGGCTGACTGCCCTGCTGGCGCCCCGCTTTCTGGCCTCGGCTTTCGCCTCAGGACCCGCACTTCTAATATTGATTGCCATGGCCATGAAGAAGTGGGGTGGATTCGATCCTGGCGACCAGTCCCTGGATAAGGTCGCCAAGATAGTGGCCTATGCGATCATCATAACAATTTTTTTCCTTCTCCTGGAGATCTTCACGGTTTTCTACAGTCAAGAGCCGGATGCAATGTCACACTTCCAGTACCTGCTGTTCGGACTGAACAGCCATTACGGCCTTGTACCATGGGTATGGACATCGGTTGCGCTGGCCTGCGCCGCCATCATCCTGCTGGTCATCCCTTCGTCGCGAAAAAACCATTTAACGCTTGCGCTGGCGTGCGCAGCCGTATTCATTTCCATCTGGATTGATAAGGGGCTGGGACTCATCGTGCCCGGCTTCATACCATCACCCCTGGGCAATATAACCGAATATACTCCAACCCTGCTGGAAACACTGATCACGCTGGGCGTATGGGCGATGGGCGGTCTGGTACTGACGCTGCTGCTCAGGGTGGTGATGGGTGTCAGGCAGGCAAATAAATAGTCTGTCGTGAGCTAGTTCAGATAGATCCCGGACACTTTATAATATGTCCTTATGAAGATAGT
>CAZDXZ010000057.1:0-10405 GCA_964509615.1 uncultured Dehalococcoidales bacterium | reverse complement strand
ATAAAATGAACATAGTTGTCACCGGTGCTACCGGTCATATCGGCAATGTGCTGGTGCGCGAGCTGCTGAAAGAAGGGCACAGCGTTAAAGCGCTGGTGCCGCCTTTCGAGAATGACCTGCCCATCCGCGGCCTCGACGTGGACGTGGTGCCCGCGGATGTATGCGATGCAGCGTCCCTGAGGCCTGCTTTCGAGGGCGCGGACGCCGTTTACCATCTTGCGGGCATCATAGCCATCACGCCGGGCAGAGAAGCGCTGCTGCAGAAGGTCAATGTGCAGGGCACACGCAACGTCGTGAATGCCTGCCTGGAATCAGGCGTCGGCCGTCTGGTTTACACCAGCTCCATTCATGCCATACAGGAACCTCCCGAGGGAATAGTCATCAATGAGACTTTCCCCGTGGACCCCGACAATGTGCTGGGGCCTTACGCCAGGAGCAAAGCCATGGGCACGCTGGAGGTACGCATGGGCATCGAGCGCGGGCTGGATGCGGTCATCGTCCATCCCACGGGAGTAATCGGCCCCTTCGACTTCAGGATATCGGAGATGGGACAGCTCGTGCTGGATTTCATCCGGGGAAAGCTGAAGGCCTACCTGGACGGGGCTTACGACTTCGCCGACGTACGCGATATAGCGCATGGGCTGGTCCTGGCCTGCAGCAGGGGCCGCCGCGGCGAGAGCTACATACTCTCGGGTGAAAGGGTGAGCATCAAACGCATCATGGAGCTGCTGGAGGAGACCAGCGGCGTAAGGGCGCCGCAGTTCAAGGTACCCGCCTGGCTGGCCCATACCGCCGGCAAGCTGGCGCCCATCTATTACCGGTTCACACGCAGCAAGGCCCTTTTCACGGATTATTCGGTGGACGTGCTGCGCAGCAATTCCATGGTCACTTGCGAGAAAGCGCGGGTGGAGCTGGGATACAAACCTCGCTCCGTGCAGGAATCGATCTGCGATTCCGTGGCCTGGTTCAGGCAGTACCTGGTCCCGTCACAGCTTGCGCCGGCTGTAAAACGGATTTAGGCCGGCGCTGTCCTGGTTTCAAGAACCATATCGGCCTTACGCTGCCGTCTTTTACGGCTTCTGCCATGAGTCCTCGCAAACGTTGATAGCCACTTGTTATTGGTGTATATTAGTTAGCGGTTTGCAGATATTCCCGCGGGCAGGGCTGATTTAAGGAGGCGAGATGGCTGAAGATTATGCGGAAAAGAGTTTCTGGCTGGGCAATTCGGGAGTTTATCAGGAAAGCCCGCCGCTGACAAACGATATCAAATGCGACGTTGCGGTGGTGGGGGGCGGATTCGCCGGCATCGCCACCGCCTACTATTTGAAAAAGGCGCAGCCTTCGCTCAAGGTAGTTGTGCTGGAGGGATGGGTCATCGGATGGGGCGCCTCCGGCCGCAATGCCGGCTTCGCCATGACCACATTCGGGCTGCAGATGTCCATCACCAAGATGCTCTTCGGAGAGGAGAAGACCAGGCAGTCGCACCGCTACATGGAGAGGGCTGTAGATATCGTGGGAGAGCTGGTGGCCGAGCATAAGCTCGATTGCGACTACGAGCGCCCCGGTTTCCTGCGCATCGCCACCACGCCGGCCTATGTCAAGCGTATCAAGGATGAGGTGCAGCTGGTTAAAGAGTTGGGACTGACGGGCGTGGACTGGATAGAGGCGGAGGAGGTGCAGAAACGCGTAAAGTCGCCTCTCTATATGGGGTCCTGGTGGGAGCCGCGCTGCGCCCTGGTCAATCCAGCCAAGCTGGCGCGCGAGATGAAGCGCGTGGCGGTCAAGTTCGGCGCCGAGGTCTACGAGCGCACACCCGTGACCGAGATAAAGCGCGCCGCACCGGGTTTCGCGGTTAAGACGCCGAAAGCTGTTGTAAAGGCGGATAAGCTGGTGCTGGCGACCAACGGCTACTCGCTGGCCATACCGGAGCTGAATGCCATGCAGCAGCCGGTCTGGACCTACATTGTCCTCACCGAGCCGCTGAGCAAGTCCCAGCTGGATGACATGGGCTGGCAGGGCCGCGAGGGCATCGAAGACTACCGCAACATGGTGCATTACTACCGCCTGACCGCGGACAACCGCCTGTTGATGGGAGGGCGCGATATCACGTTGACCTACGGCAAAAATATGGAGAAGGACCTGAACCCCAAGATATTCGCCCAGCTCGAGAAGGACATCGTCGATTTCTATCCCTGCCTCAAGGGCATCAAGATAACGCACCGCTGGGGCGGGCCCGTCTCCGTTCCCATGGATATGACGCCTGCGCTGGGATATCTGGGAGGCAAGGATGCGGTTTACAGCCTGGGCTGCATGGGGCACGGTGTTTCGTTGACCCACCTCAACGGCGAGGTCATGGCCGACCTGCTGCTGGAGCGGAAGTCCGAATGGACTGAGTGCTTCCCCGTAAACCGCAAGGTCTTCAAGTGGCCGCCCGAACCCATCAGGTTCGTAGGCGAGCAGGCCATTTTAAGTTATTTGCATGCCGAGGACGCCTGGCTGGAACGCAAAGGCCTGGGGCCGGTTAAAAAGTAACACGGTTTATCAGGTCGCCTGGTCGCGGCGCTGAGCATGACAGCGCAGTCGCGTCGTGCTAAAATCCTTGAGCCCTGACAGCCGCCGCTGATCGGGCGGCCGTCCATCCGGGAGCGATATGGATCCCCTGTTATTACGTATCTTTCTGCTGGTGCTCGTACTTGTATTTGCCCACACGGTGGAGACCGTGCTGGGCTTCGGCGCAAACATCATCGCACTGGCCCTGGGCATTTTCATATTTCCGCTGGAAACCATACTGCCCGTGCTGGTGATCCTCGGCTTTTTACAGAGCCTGTGGCTGGTGGCGCGCTGGTTCAAGTTCATCAGGTGGAAGGTGCTGTGTCTGAATATCCTGCCTGCGGCCATTATAGGCATGGCTATCGGCATCTCCTACAGGACGATGGTGGGCAATTATACACAGCTGCTGGTATTGCTGGGCATCTTCATCATGGCTGTTTCGGTGATGGAGATAGTCCTCATATATAAAACACGGGCCGCCGGCGGAAGCCTGCCCTGGTTCCTGGGCTGGCCCATACTGATCGTGGGGGGTATCTTCCACGGTATATTCGCCAGCGGAAGCCCGCTCATCATCTACTATTCCAGCCGCGAGTTCAAGGAGCCCGCCGAATTCCGGGCCACCATTTCCATGCTGTGGCTGATCCTGTATATCATTCTGGTGGTCAACCTCTTCACCATCGGCCAGATAAATGTCACCACCCTGGCGACGACAGGTATAGTGCTGCCCGGCCTGATACTGGGCATAATATTCGGCAGCCGCATGACCTTCAGGACGCTGGTTTACAAAGTGCTTATCTATGCGCTGCTCTTCATCGCAGGGCTGCTGCTGATTGTCCAACAGATCATCTACCGTTGAAGGCACATGGCGCATTCCTGCTACAATAAGCAGGGCCGGCTGCCCGTCGCAGAATAGTAAAATGAAGAAGAATTCACATAATCTCGTCCCGCCGGGGCTGTCTTATATAGCGGGCAACATCAACAGCCGTGATAATATACTCGGCCTGCCGGTCGAGGCCAGGGCTAAATGGGCCGAGGGGCTGGAATTCTCCGCTGACCGCTCTACTGTCTTTTTCGCCGGTTGCGGCTATCAGTATTCTTCCATGCTCGAGCCGCTGGTGACGCTGGTCAGGACCGCCGACCGCATGTCCATCGATCCCGATCTGCCGGTAGTGCTGGCCGGTATCCCTAAGAAACTGGGAGTGGACGTTGCCGGCCTGTACACCAGGGTGCTGTCCCGCGATGGGGGCGGCGACGGCAACGTGCTGCGGGACGCCGTGAGCGTCCTCAAATACCTTGGCTTTGAGCCGGGATATCTGGGTGCGGACGAGCCCTGCTGCGGCGCACCGCTTTATCATATGGGGCTGCGCAATGAGTTTGCCGCCAACGCCGCCAAGGCCGTTGCCCGCTTCAGGTCGCAGGGCGTGAGGAAGATTGTAAGCATCGTCCCCTCCTGCACGTATGCCCTGCGCACGCTTTTTGCCGCCGCGCTGCCCGGCTACGACCTGGAGGTCCGCCACTTCATCGAAGAGGTCGCGGACAGGATCAAACCGGGCCAGTTCCGCTATCCGCGTAAGGTGAAAGTTACCTATCACGATCCCTGCCAGCTGGGCCGGTACATGGGGCTTATCGATCAGCCCCGCGGTGTCCTGCGGGCAATCGAGAACCTGGAGCTGTCTGAGCCGCAGTGGACGTCGGGCGAATGGTCGACCTGTTGCGGCGGCGGCGGCGGCTTCGAGGTCGTGTTTCCCGATATGAGCCAGACGCTGGCCGAGGGCAGGGTGCGGGAGCTGGCCGAAACGGGCGCAGATATAATAGCCACCCAGTGCCCCGGTTGCCTGATGCAGCTTAAAAGCGGCCTGAAAGCCCTGAAAAAGGACGAAATCGAGGTCGTCGACCTCGCCACTCTGCTGGCCAGGTCGATGAACACAAAATGAGTACTCTATTTGAATTAAAATCGGAGGTGTCATCGCGAGGAGCGTAGCGACGTGGCGATCCGGAAGACTGCCGCGCTAACGCTCGCAATGACCCGGCATTGAACATATGTCTATCTCAAAGGATTACAGAAAAGAGCTCAGGGACGCAGCCGCCAGCGGACGCATCAGGCTGGCGCTCTCCCGCGCCATTAAAAGCTACCGTGTGAACACGGATAATGCTCTTAAGAAGTTCCCGCACACGATAAAAATGGCCGAAGAGGTCAGGCTGATAAAAGAGGCGTCCGTCCAGCAGATGGCGGAGCTGGCCCGTAAGGCAGGCCACAGTATCGAGGAGAACAAGGGAAGGTCCCACATCGCCCGGACGGCCGGGGATGCGCTCAAAATTATCGGTGAAATAGTCGGCAGCAAAAAGCTGGTGGTCAAGGCCAAGAGCATGACGGCCGAGGAGATACAGCTGCGGGAACACCTGGAGGAGGCGGGGAACGAGGTATACGAGACCGACCTGGGCGAATTCATAATACAGAAGCTGGGACAGCGCCCCATGCACATACTCTCACCCGCTATACACGTGCCGAGGGAGGATGTGGCCCTGTTGTTCACGCAGATAACCGGCCGGGAACAGCAGCCGGATATCGAGAAGCTGGTGGCGACGGCGCGTGAGCTGCTGCGGGAGAAGTTCTTCAAGGCCGATATCGGCATCAGCAGCGCCAACGTGGTTTCCGCCGATACCGGTACGCTGTTCATGATAGAGAACGAGGGCAACATCCGACTGGCCACCGGCGCCCCCCCCGTGCATATCGCGCTGGTGGGCATGGAGAAACTGGTCCCCACGCTGGAGGAGGCCTTCAAGGTCGCAGAGGTCACCTGGCGCTACGCCAACTACACCGTGCCGTCCTACGTCAGCCTGGTCTCCGGCCCCAGCAAGACGGGCGACATCGAGAAAGTGACCACTTACGGTGTTCATGGTCCGAAGGAATTCCACGTTATCTTCCTGGACGATGGCAGGACGCATCTGGCCAGGGACCCCGTGCTGCGGCAGGCGCTTTACTGCCTGCGCTGCGGCGGCTGCCTTTACGAGTGCCCGGTGTTCGGCCTGACGGCGGGCTATTTTGGCGACAAGTATTTCGCAGGCATCGGAGCGGTGTGGGCTGCGGAGGTCACCCGCAACCTGGAGAAGGCCTCGTCCATGGCCTATACCTGCCTGACCTGCGGCAGGTGCAAGGTGCGCTGCCCCATGAAGATCGATGTGCCGGAGATGATACTGGCCCTGCGCAGGTCCATAGCCGAACCTTAGACGGCTATGCGTACTCCTTCAGCTTTTCCACTACCGGGCCTATCACACTTTCAGGCGACTCGTTGAATAGCAGGTGATAGGGCTCGTGGAATACCAGCATCTCCTTGTGCGGCGCCACGATTTTCTGGTATACCTCAAGGCAGTAGCTATAGGGGAAGAGGGGGTCGCCGGTGGAGGCGATCACCACCACAGGACACTTGATGCTGCCGTCCGAGATGCTTTTCAGGTTGGCTGTGAAGAGCGATGCCAGGAAGCAAAGCGGGTAGTTGGAACGGCTCAGGGGGTCATTGAAAAACAGGTCGCGCAGCTCCTTTGATCTGGTCACCCTGTCGAAGTCGAGGTAGAACTCCGGCGGCAGCTCCAGGCCGGGAGATATGCGGGAGACCAGCTTCATCAGCGAGGTGATGGGACGCGTGAAGGGCTTGAGGAAGTGCGGGAACCTTGTTATGTAGATCGAGCTGCTCAGCGAAGGGAGCAGCACATTGTGGGGGAACGCTGCCCTGATGCGGCTGTCCAGCCCCGCCGCCGCCAGGCAGAGGATACCGCCCTGTGAGGAACCCATCAATATCACATTGCTGCTGATATGATCCAGGCAGTAACCGACGCTGTCCATGATGTTCTGCAGCATGTCTGCGAACGTGAAAAGCTTCTTCTCCCGCGGGCTCTTGCCGTGCGACAGCGGGTGGACGCCTGCTACGTTGAATCCCGCCCCCGCCAGCAGCGTCAGGAAGTCATCGTAAAAAAGGGGGTGCGTCATGGTGCCGGGTATGAAAACGATGCAGGGACGGCCTTTGCCGGCCTGATAGAGGGAAAGCGCAATGCGGGTGCCTGCCGACTCTATCAGCACCTCGCTGTAGTCCGCCCAGCCCGACAGGTTCAGGACCGCCCTGTCATGGTCTCTCACGAATGTATATTTTACACCGGGCGTCAAATGCCCAGGCGCTTCCGCCTCTCCTCAATGGCAGCGGCAATACCGTCCACAGCTTTGACAGCGTCCTTTTCAACGCTCAGCAGGCCGCCGGTTACGCCCGGCAGGTCCTGCGTCAGCAGCTTGACCAGGCTGGGTCCTCCGGTAACCGTGGGCACCGGATTGACGTAGGTATAAAGGCCGAAGGCGAGCGCAAATACGGCGTCGATGGTGGCCTTCTGCTCCATGTATTCAGGCGCTACCGCTGCGACGGGCAGGTCGGTCACCGGCACGTTGCCCAGCTCTTTAGAGATGGCGGCCAGCAGGTCGGCCAGCCGACCCGTATCGGTGCAGGTGCCGTAGCTCAGCACGGGCGGTATGCCCAGCGCCCGGCAGAGCCCCTTCAGTCCCGGTCCGGCCAGGTCGGCGGCCCCGGGTGAGCACAGCCCGGCTACCTGCATGGCCGCGCTGCCGCAGCCCATGGATAGCACCAGTATGTCGCGCTTGATCAGCTCCCTGGCCACGGCCACGCTGTGCGCGTCATTGCCGTGGTCTCGCAGCGTGGTGCACGAGACAAGCCCGGCCACGCCCCGGATAGTACCGCCTTTAATGGCTTCCAGCAGCGGCTTGAGGCTACCTCCCAGGGCATCAAGTATGCTCTCGGTCGAGAAGCCGACCACCGCCTCGGTCACCGGCAGGCCGGTCACCGCTTCGACCGTTTTCTTCCGTTCCTTGTAGTTGGCGATGGCCATATCCAGCAGCTCGGCCGCCTGACGGGCTGCCTTTTCGGGCAGGTAGTTGATGCGGTCCGCCACACCGTCGAAGGCCACCAGGTCGCTGACGGGCAGCAGCTTGAACCTGTATCTTTCCGCGTAGGCGGGATCGACCGGCATCGAGCAGTTCATATCGCAGGCAAACAGGTCCACGCAGCCCGAGGCCAGCACAGCCTCCTGCGAGATCCAGTTGCCGGTGAAGCCCCAGAATGTGTCGTCCATCTCCCAGCGCTGTATCATCTCCTGGCCGGTCTCGATATTGGCGATGATGCGCAGCCCTCTGGCGCCGGCCTTTCTGGCCTTAGACTGCCACTCTTCGGTGCGCGCCAACTGCACCATGGCGAAGCCCAGGAAAGGCTCATGTCCGTTGGGCAGTGCGTTGACGTAATCGGGGTCCAGCACGCCCAGGTCCACGCGCATTTTATGCGGGCGGGGTATGCCGAATAGTATGTCCTGGCAGTATTCGTTGATTATCTGGCTCTGATAGGCCATGGCTATGCCCAGCCTCATGGCCTTGAGCGCCAGGCTCTGGTAGTAGCCGTCCACGTTGGTCAGGCAGGAGCTGGTGGAGAACATTATCTCGCCGTGGATGCCGCCGGGGAAGATCCCCAGCCTGCGCCAGGCGTCCTTGCGCTCAGCCGGCGCCAGCGCCTCTACGATGCGGCTGGGCTGGTCGTGCTTGCGGTTGAAATCCTCATCGGCGTATTTGCACAGCCGCAGCGCTATGCGTTTATATGAGCCGGCGGTGCTCAGACCGAAGCGTTTGGCCAGGACTTTGAGCTTATCTCCCTCCGTAATGCGGAAGGGGGTCTGCCCGCGGGCCGTGGCCTGCAGCGTCTTGAGCGTCTGCTCGGTGTGGTAGTGATAGGTCGAGGCGCCCATCACGTTGCGCAGCAGCATCATGCGCATGGCCATGCCGTCGGCCGTTATGCCGCATACACCGCGCTTGTCCTTGGAGGCATCGGCCCGGCAGGGCCCGTTGGAGCAGAGGTCGCAGCGCCTGCCCTCCTGGCAGAAGGGACAGCGCTGGTCGGGACTGCTGCCCAGGCCCTGCGCCTCGAAGCGGTCCCAGATATTGGTCATGCCGTCCTTTTTAATGCGGTTGTAGACGGTACGCACCGAGCTGTGATACGAGATTCGGTCCTCTTCCATGGCAACCTCCGCTTAATTTATTGGTTCGCCCCGTGTGCTTATGATGGATTCCTTGAAGGGGATTTCTTTCTTACTCGATAGAATAGCCTGCCCGGCCATACGGGTCAAACCGGCGCAGCAGGGCACTTCCATGCGCAGCACGGTGAGGCTTTTGATATCTGATTGGCGTAATATCTCCGTGAGCCTGGCCAGGTGAGCTTCGAAGTTGTCCAGTTTGGGGCAGGCCACCAGCAGGGCGTGGTTCTTCAGGTAATCCCGGTGAAATCCGCCGCAGGCGAAGGCCGTGCAGTCGGCGGCCAGGAGGACGTCCCCACCCTGCAAAAAGGGCGCCCCGGGCGGCACCAGCGTGAGCTGCACCGGCCAGTGGGACAGTTGTGAAGGCTCGCTTTCCAGCCTTACGGGTGATATATCCCCCGCGGACGGTTTAAACTGCGCTACGGTGCTGGATGGACAGCCGCACGGCAGTTCATCTTTTATTTCGAATTGCCTGACTGCTGCGGAAGGACAGCCGCAGGCCTGTCCGGCTGGAGTCCCGGCCAGATGCCGTTTGACCGCTTCCTCATCGTACGGCTCCGCCTGCCGTTCTTCGATACTGATGGCGCCCCGCGGGCATTCCGACAGGCAGGCGCCCAGGCTATCGCAGTATTTATCGGAGACCAGCCTGGCCTTGCCGTCGATGATCTGCAGAGCTCCCTCGGCGCAGGACATGATGCACAGCCCGCACCCGTCGCATTTTTCCTCGTCAATTCTAACTATCTTACGATTGATCCTGGTCGAAGCTTTTTCCATCTCGCGCCTCCAAAGCCTGTTTGTTCCTTTGTCTGAGCCGTAGGTAGGTATCCCTGCCCAGGCACTGCTCCGCGTACTGGCAGTAATCGGCGCACGAGTTTAGGTTGTTGAAAACGGGCTGGCCGCAGGAGGGGCAGTCCACTTTCATATCTGTCGAGAACAGCTCCACCTCTCCGCCGCACTGCGGGCACTTCCTGATCTGGATAGTGGGCGTGGCCCCGCCCTGGCCGCCCGGGCACCGGAATAATATAGACATGTTTGTATTCTATCCGCGCTGACCGGGACAAAATATGATTTATATCACGCAGCCTGAAGGGCAGTTACGAATCCTGCTGCAGCTTCTGGTATATCTGTTCCGCTTCCGACTCTTTCCCCCGGGGCACGGGTATCCTGACGGTATAGTCCTGGAAGCCGGTCCTGGTCGGCGCGGAATAGACCAGTTTCAACATTGAATGTGTTTTATGCTTGTCCAGGTCGACGGATTCCAGTTTGGCCCCCAGTCCGCGCCAGGTATGGAGCTGGCGGTTTATGTAAACGGAGTCCGCGGTGATATACGTTTCACCGAGGTATTTTAGATTCTGGCGATGGTTATACCAGGCGGTGAACCAGGCGGTGAAGGCGATCACGCCGATCAGTATTAGCATCAGAACGAGGACCCACAAACCGTTTTCGTTATCGATGAGAAAAAACACGACGCCGAAGAACAGGGCAAAGGCTGAAATCACATAGAAGAGCGCCTTGTTTTCTTTTTTCTGTTCCACGAATTGTTTTTCAGCGTACTCGTTCCACTCGGCCGGATCGTAGGTCCAGTGCGCCAGGACGTTGTCTGACTTCAATACCCTGCTCACTGCGCGCGCACGCCCTGAATAGATGACTATCACGATGATACCGCATATGACCATGAAGAAGCTGACAAACGAGATGGCGTAACCGCCCTTAAAGCCGTCCATCCCGAACAGCGAGGGCGCAAAGATGCCGAAGACGGCCAGGGCGGTGATGATCACCC
>CAZDXZ010000056.1:0-10889 GCA_964509615.1 uncultured Dehalococcoidales bacterium | reverse complement strand
TTGGTCAATTCGCGCATGCGGTTGCCCACCGACCGCGTCATATTGATATTGGCGTTCTTGCCAGGCACACACAGCAGATACAACGCCTTGCGGGCATCCTCCAGCCTGCACCCGATCGAGAAGTGGCTCAGCGCGGAACTGAGCGCCTCCATGGCTTTAATAGTCTCCTCACCTTTGCTTTCAAAGTGGTCTCCCCTCCTGAAAAGCGCCAGCCCTGCCGCCGATATCTGCGCCCTGCCGTACCCGATAGCGCTCCAGCCGTTGAGCGACTGGATGATGTCGCCGATGCCGATGTTGCTGGTTCCCAAAAATTTGGGGTCGACCTTCTCACTGGCACGCAGCAGGTCGTAGAAGGGCGACACGATCTCCCTGTTAAAAGCGTCATTGCCCGCGGCCGACTTCACGCTGGCCTCGGACATGACCTTTTCGTTGTCGAACAGGAAAACCGCATCGGCTGACTTATCAATGGACTTGAGACAGAGCGCGGTATTGTATACGCTGGAAGGAACATTTCCCTCGGCAGTTGACGGCAGCACGACCAGTGCGTAGACGGGCTTGTTAACATAGCGCTCCTTCAGTTTGCGGGCCAGAATCGAAATGCCACCCGAGCCGACGCAGCCCGCGCTGGAGGCCACCAGCATGAAAGCGTCGGTCTCAAAAAACTCTCCTGCGCGCATGGTAGCGATGATGCGGTCGCCGTTGGCGCGCATCAGCTCCGCCCCCACCTCGGTTTCCCTGCCCGGAGCAGCAGTGGCCGGCATTTGAATGGTAAGCAGTTTGTCCCCCACCTTGCGCAGCGTTGCCAGTCTGGCTGCATCGTCATTTATGGCGTAGGACCTGATAATCACATCCACACCGGTCTCCGCCCTGGCGCGCTGGCCCAGCCTTACGAACTCCGCAGCTATGTTACAGCCGCAATCCCCGATACCGATTACTACCAGCTTCATACTTCTGCTATATACCATAACAGATAGATGCTGCTATGGCAACCGCTTTGTTACCTGTAGCGCCTGACCTGGAAACGGTAGAGCTTGACCGGCTCCGTGCGCGGTATGCCCGCTTTCTGGCGGCATATGTCTATCTGCATGTCCACGCTGTCCACACCTTCGAGGTCGGGCAGCAGCAGCCCGCGGCGGTGCCCGGCCGCGACTATCACCCCGTACTTCTTCGGGTCCAGCTTCGATTTATCGTTCACAGGCTCAGGCGATGTGAGCACGTCGACGCTGTACTCAAGCTCGCTCAGCTCATCCGGCCTGACCGGGCTGAAGCGCGGGTCACCGGTTGCCGATGAGATGGCGTTCTGGATTATCTCCTGCGCCACGCTGGGCTGGGTCGGCTCGAAGGTGCCGATGCAGCCGCGCAGTTGCCCGTGTTTCTTGAGTGAGACGAAGACGCCTGCCTTCTCCTTCATTTCGAGAGTGAGCTCATCCGCCTCCACCACCCGGCGATTGCCGACATAGCCCTCGACGGCCTTTTTGGCCAGCCTGGTCAAAGGATGCATCTCTTGCTTCATTTTATACCTCTTATTTGCCGATTATTATCCCGGCATATCCCACCACGCTGCTGTAGTCCCCCGAAGTATCCCCGCTGGTCTGGTATTTAACCAGCTCGGCCTTGCCTGCGCCCATCTCGAGCGCCGCCGCAATCAGGCTGATGACCGGCGCATAGCCGCACATGCTGATATCGTACTGGCCGATGCGCCTGACCAGCTCATCCGCGTCCAGACTCAAAATGGATTCAATCGCCTTTTTATCCTTGGCCTTTGCGCTCTCATGCTTCTCATAGTGCGTCATGTCGCTGCTGGCCACGATTACCGCTGCCTCCTTCCTGGACTTAAGAGTTGCCGCGATGGAGCGCCCTATATCGCGGTAGACCTGCGTGGCGGCCTGGGCCAGCACGATGGGCACTATCTTTACATCCGGTTTGAAGTACTGGAGGAAGGGTATCTGCACCTCCAGGGAATGCTCGTAGCGGTGGGCAAGTGTATCCTCTTCAAGTTCGCTCGAGGCGGCCAGGATGGCCCCGGCCAGGCCGGAGTCTATCCGGACCTCTCCCAGCGGCGTGCTCCAGCTTCCACTGGTGGTAATACTCAGCGGTTTGCCCAGTCCGCGGTGGTTCGGCCCTATGATGATGAAGGTGTCGGTGAATTTTATACGAGAGAAAACCGCGCCCGCCACGGGGCCGGAGTATATGAAGCCTGCATGCGGGGATACGACGCCGATGACCTCTTTTTTCTCCGCCCCGGCATCGACCATTTCGCTGATCATATCCCTCAGTTCGCCCGGCCGGCCCGGGTAGAATTGGCCGGCCACTGCAGCCTGCCTGGTCATGCTCTCACCCCCTTATTTGGTTCCGGATATTAAGATCGGCTCCGCAGACAGCGCAGCAGGATCCTTTGACCGCTTTTAAACTGATCGAGTAGCCTTTGCGCTCAATGGCCAGCGTGCCGCACTGATAGCAGACCGTGTTTTCATATGCATGTCCCGGAACATTGCCCAGATAGACGAAACGCAGGCCCGCCGCCCGCCCGATATCATAAGCTCTCTCCAGCGCCGCCACCCCGGTCGGTTGAAGGTGCGACAGCCTTCGGTGGGGATGGAAGCGTGTGACGTGCCAGGGTGTCAGCTCGCCCAGCGCCTCCCTGATCCAGCCTGCAATCTCCGAGAGCTGTTTTTCGTCATCGTTCATGGTCGGTATAACGTTGGTCACGACCTCAACGTGCATATTCCATTTATGCCTGGCCCTTTGGGCGACCTCCAGTATCTTTCTCCAGTGCCTGATCCTGGCAAGGTCTTTGTACAGACTGTCGGAGAAACCCTTGATATCAACGCGCCAGGCATCGAGATAAGGTCCAAGCATATCCAGGGCCTCCGGAGTCATATAGCCGTTGGTTACATATACCGTATAGAGGCCGTTCTGATGTGCCAGCCTGGCCGAATCAAGCGTGTACTCAAACCAGATGGTGGGCTCGTTATAGGTCCACGCCAGGCCCGCGCAGTTGTTTTTCACAGCGATCTTGACTGCGTCCCCGGGGGATATCTCCCGCAGGCCATGCCTGGCTGTTCCCGGATCTTCAATGCAGGCGATCTCCCAGTTCTGGCAATGTATGCAATGAAAGTTACAGCCGATCGTACCGAATGAGAGCACGGAGCTTCCGGGGAAGAAATGGAAGAGCGGTTTTTTCTCAATGGGATCGGCAGCCAGTGAGGATACCAGGCCGTAATTCAGCAGCTGAAGAGACCCCTTTTCGTTCCGCCTCACTCCGCATACACCGGACTTCCCGGGACCGATCAGGCAACGCCACAGGCAAACGTTGCATCGGATTCGCCGATCGTCCAGCTTATCGTAGAGCAGTGCCTCCGCCATAACTCATCCTCAGGCTAATTATAGCACGTGTGTGATTGTTCGGCGGAGTATTAAAATGAAGAAAAAAAGCGGAAGACAGAATGCAGTTGTCAGAAGTCAGACGGTGGGCCGGCGAACCGGCCCACCGTTCAATTGATAGTCACCCGGTAGAATACATCAGGCAGCTGCGGCCGGGGCCGCCGACTTGCCCTTTCCCAACTGTACGAAACTGAAGATAATCAGCATTATGCCGAACAGAACCAGGTAGAGGGCAATTACCCACATCAGCGCCAGTGCGCCGGCCACCGGATTGGACAGCAGGATGGCGCCTATGATGATGGAAAGTACGCCTCCGGTAAGAATCCATCCCTTGCCGGGCAGGGTTTTCCATTGAGCTATAGCGTAAATGATCTCAAATATACCGGTTATCAAAGCCCAGAATGCGATGAAAAACAGCAGGAATACGGCCGTCATGCCCGGCCATGTAAACACGACGATGCCGGCCAGGATTCCGGCTATGCCCCCGGCAAAGATCCACCACCGGTGATTGGTCTTGGGATGGGCGAAAAAGAAGATCAGTGAAAAGACGCCGTCGACCAGAAAATAGGCGCCCACGAACATAACCAGCAGCAGGATAGAGAAGATAGCGGGCATTACCAGCAGTATGACGCCCAGCGCCAGAGCCAGCAGCCCTCTGATGAGGTTGAGCCACCAGTATTTAGCCATCATTTCCATATAACCACCTCCTTAATATTACAGGCTAAATCTACCATAGCTATATGTATTGCGCAATAGTTGTTTAGTACTTCTTACCAATGTATTTAACACCTAATGTCTTGATCTCTTTGAACGCACGTAATACTTTGACACCCAATTCGGGCTTCTGTTAAAATTCGACACCGGGTGGACTCAGGGATTTACCCCGCACGGCAGACAGCCGGCCCGGGAATTCACATCAAACACGCAAATCCGCTGCAGCATGCGGACTTGCCGCCGGGCCGATAAATAAAATCTGATAAAGGAGGCCCCATGAAAATCACTCTCAGTGTAATCAAGGCGGATATCGGAGGATGGGTGGGGCACTGCAGCATGCATCCGGATCTAATGGCCGAGGGAGAGGCGTGTATGGCCAAGGCAAAAAAATCAGGCCTCCTCATCGACTATTATGTTACCCGCTGCGGCGATGACCTGCAGTTCATCATGACGCACAATAAAGGCATCGACAACCGCAAGATACACGAGATGACATGGAACGCTTTCCAGCGCTGCACCGGGATAGCCAAGAAGTTGAAATTGCACGGCGCAGGCCAGGACCTGCTGTCCGACGCATTCTCGGGCAACGTCAAGGGACAGGGCCCCGGCGTGGCCGAGATGGAAATCAACGAGCGCGAGGCCGAGCCGGTCATTGTCTTCATGGCGGACAAGACCGCCTCCGGCGCCTGGAATCTGCCCCTTTATTCGATGTTCTGCGATCCCTTCAATACCATCGGCCTGGTCATCTCGGCCAATATGCACGGCGGCTTCAAGTTTGAGGTGCACGATGTCAAGGAAAGCAGGCGCATTATGTTTAATTGTCCCGAGGAGACCTACGATATGTTGGTCTTCATCGGCGCGCCGTCGCGTTACACAGTCAAATCAGTCTACTCCCGCGAGACCGGTGAAATAGCGGCCACCTCCTCCACGCAAAAGCTGTCGCTTATCGCGGGCCGGTACGTGGGAAAGGACGACCCCGTCTGCATAGTCAGGGCCCAGGGCATTTTCCCGGCCGTGGGCGAGGTGCTGGAACCCTTTGCCCGACCGCATATCGTTGAGGGCTGGATGCGCGGCTCGCACAACGGCCCGCTCACTCCCGTCAGCGTAAAAGAATGTAATCCTACCCGTTTCGACGGACCGCCGCGCGTCATCGGCGCAGGCTTCCAGCTTGCGGAAGGGCGCCTGGTCGGACCGGTCGATATGTTCGACGACCCGGCATTCAACAATGCGCGCCAGCAGGCCATGGATATCGCCGATATGCTCAGGCGCCACGGGCCTTTCGAGCCGCACAGGCTTCCGCTGGACGAGATGGAATACACCACCATGCCCCAGGTCATGAAGAAGCTGGCTAAACGATTCGAGAAGCTATAAATCAGTCCATGCCCAGGCTGCTGCTGGCCACGACCAACAAAGGCAAGGCCGCCGAATACCGGGACCTGCTCAAGGGCCTTGACCTGGATATAATTACCCTCGATCAGGCCGGCATCAGCATAGAAGCCGACGAAAGCTATAACACCTTTGAAGAGAACGCCCGCCACAAGGCCGCGTTTTACGCGGAACTGGGCGGGCTTCTTACTTTAGCCGACGATTCAGGGCTCGAGGTGGATGCCCTGGGAGGCGAGCCGGGCGTGCGGTCATCTCGCTATGCCGGCGACAACGCCACCGACCAGGACAGGGTGGATTTCCTGCTCAACAAACTCAAGGGTGTCCCACAACCAAAGCGCACGGCAAGGTTCCGCTGTGTTATCGCCATAGCCCGGCCGGGCGGCGCTGTTGAGACGGCCGAGGGCACGTGTGAAGGGTCTATAGCCACGGAGCCCAGGGGCAGCAACGGCTTCGGGTACGATCCCGTCTTTTTCCTGCCGGAATACGGAAGGACCATCGCCGAGCTCCCCCCGGACGTCAAGAACCGTATCAGCCACCGCGCAAGGGCGGCAGCGCCGGCACGCGCTATTCTGACAAAGGTAGCGCAGCCCTGAGTCTACAGATCCGCCGGGTGTAGAGCCGGTTAACTTATCCGCACATTTTGACTTAGCTCCCTGAATTGCATTACAATCCTTATTGCAAATCATTCGCGTTAGCATTAAAATGGCAACAGTGAAGCTGAATAAAAAGATACTTAAGAAGCCGGGCGGCAGGCTTACCAGCCAGCGCTCATTGATATTCGATATCATCAGCAAAGGAGGTGGACACCTGGGCGCCGCCGAGATATACGCCCGGGCCTGGCGCAGGATGCCCGGCATCAGCCTTTCCACCGTCTACCGGGCTATCAGCAAATTCAAGCAACTGGGGCTGGTAGAGGAATGCCATCTGGGTCAGGAGCATCATCACTATGAAGCCCTGCAGAACGGCGGACACTTCCACCTGGTATGCCTGGGCTGCGGCGCAGTTATAGAGTTCGAATACCCCCTGGTAAAACGTATTCGCAACGAGGTGGCCAAAGCGCGGCGCTTTAACATCGTCAATGCCGAGGTGAACCTGAGCGGATACTGCGCCAGGTGCCGGGGTTGAGCATGGAGAACGCGGTAATTTCGCTTTCAAACTTGAGGGACGGGCAACAGGCGGTGGTGTCCGCGGTGGAGGGAGGACGAGGCCTGGTAGAGAAGCTGACAGCCATGGGCATAAGGCCGGGCAAGCGCATCACACGTTTCTGCTCGATGTACCTGCATGGTCACATCACAATCCGCGTCGATAACGTTCATCTCTCTCTGGGCCGCGGCATCGCAGACAAGATTTTCGTGATTCCGGACGGGCTCACCGATGAAAATACTTCTTGCAGGTAATCCGGGCGCAGGTAAAAGCGTCCTCTTTTCACGCCTAACGGGCTCAGTGGTGGTCTCCGATAACTTCCCGGGCACTGCCATAGGGTTCTCCTCCGGGCACATGCGCGTGGCCGGTCAGAACGCCGAGGTCATAGATACACCCGGCGTATACTCCCTGGAAAGCTCCGGACAGGCCGGCGAAGTGGCCAGAAAAATGCTGGGGGACGGAGACATCATTGTCAATGTGGTCAACGCCACCAACCTTGAACGCGACCTGTACCTGACTCTTGAGCTCCTCGAGGAAAGGATACCGGTAATTGTGGCCCTCAACGTGTGGGACGATGCCAGGCACATCGGCATTGAGATAGATGTCGCTGCGATCGAGCAAATGCTGGGGGTTCCTGTTATCCCCACGGTGGCAACCACGGGCCAGGGCATCAAGTTACTGGTCGAGAGCATTCCGCAGGCGGTCATGCGGGCAAATCCCGCCGCCACCAGGGAAGAGCGCTGGGCCCGCATCGGGGAGATTGTCGGGCAGGTTCAGAAGGTTACCCACCGCCACCACACACTGGGAGAATCGCTGGCCGATGCCACAGTGCGCCCGCTGCCGGGCACTATCATTGCATTGCTGATCGCCATCGCGGTTTTCGCCTTCGTGGTCTATGGAGGCGAAGCCATTTTTAATTTCGTCGCCCAGCCGATTTTCAACAAGCTCTGGCTGCCTGTCGTAACAGCTATCAGCGGCCTGACATCCGGCCTGCCTTTTCTGCATGACATCCTGATCGGCAGGCTTTTCGACAGCAAGATCGACTTCGTGGAATCATGGGGACTGTTGACCACAGCGCTGTATGTACCCTTTGCACTGGTATTGCCCTACATTATTACCTTTTACTTCGCGCTGGGGTTGCTGGAGGATACCGGCTATCTCCCGCGCCTGGCTGTTATGATCGACACTGTCATGCACCGCTTCGGCATGCATGGCTACGCCATCATACCCACCATACTGGGATTCGGATGCAATGTACCGGCCATGCTGGCCACACGTGTGCTGGAAAGCCGCAAGGAACGGTTCATCGCTATGACACTGATCGCCATTGCAGTACCCTGTGCATCGCTGCAGGCCCTGATAATTGGACTGGTGGGGCAACACGGCATCCAGTACGTAGCCCTCATTTATGGGACGCTCCTGGTGGTCTGGATTATCATCGGCACCATACTTAACCACACGGTCAAGGGCTTTACGCCGGAACTGCTGATAGAGATACCGCCCTACCGGTTAATGCCCTGGAAACTCACTCTGGAGAAGCTATGGATCAGAGTGCGCGGTTTTATCGCAGAGGCCGTCCCCATCATGATCATAGCCGTGCCCGTCATCAACGTGCTCTACATGATCGGAGTCTTCCAGGCTATCACCGATTTCACAGCCCCTGTAGTGAGCGGCCTGCTGGGGCTGCCCAAAGACGCTGTTGCCGCCATCTTCATATCATTCTTCCGTATGGACGCTGCGATGGCGCTGCTGGCGCCTCTGCAGCTGACTGCCAAACAGCTTGTCGTCAGCAGCGTTGTGCTGGTCATGTTCTTTCCCTGTATCGCCACCTTTACAATCATGCTGAGAGAGATGGGCGTCCGGGGGCTTCTTATGGCTCTGGGCATAATGATTGTCTCCGGTCTGACAGTGGGTGCGCTACTCAACCTGCTCCCGATCTAAAAGGCAGGGTGTTTCCCCTTTAATGCCCGCGAAAGGCTATAATGTCTGAGTAAACAGCGACCTTATTGAGGAGTGTTCCCCATGTCGGATAAATATCGGGCCCTGTTTCAACCCATCAAGATCGGCAAGCTGGAGATAAAGAACCGTCTATCGGTGCCGCCCATGGCGACGGGCTTCGCAGCCGAGGGCGGCGGAGTGTCGGACAGACTGATTAAATACCACGAGGCGCGGGCCAAGGGCGGCTTCGGCCTGATAATAGTCGAGGTGACCGCTGTGGACGGGGACAGGGGCTTGGGCAGCGGGCACCAGCTGTGCCTGCACGACGACAACCTGATACCCGGTTTTAAACGGCTGGCCGATGCCGTGCATAAATACGGCGCCAGGATCGCCATCCAACTCTATCACCCCGGCCGCTGCACATTCCCCTTCTTTATCGGCAACAAACAACCTGTAGCGCCCTCGGCGGTTCCCGATCCAATAGTGAGACAGATGCCTCAGGCGCTCACCATCCCCGAGATAAAGGACATGGTGGAGAAATATGCGCAGGCCGCCCGCCGTGCGCAGGAGGCGGGCTGTGACGCCGCCGAGATCCACGGGGCCCACGGCTACCTTGTCGCCCAGTTCATGTCAGCCTATGCCAACAAGCGCACGGATGGATACGGCGGTGGGCCCGAAAGCTTCCTGCGCTTTCCGCTCGAAATCGTGAAGCGGGCCAGGGAGCTGGTCGGCCCGGACTTTCCCCTGCTCTTCCGCATCAGCGGCGAAGAGGTTGTGCAGCTGGGGCGCACCGTACCCGAGAGCATAGAGATGATGAAGCAACTGGTCGCGGCCGGCATCGATGCCGCCGACGTTTCCATCGGTGTATACGAATCCGGCCATCTAACCAGCGCGCCCCCCGATATGCCCGAGGGGTTCAACGCGGAGACGTCCAGCCAGTTCAAACAGGCCCTCAATGTGCCCGTTCTGGTGACAGGGCGCATCAATAATCCGGACATCGCCCGGGAGATTATCTCCTCCGGCAAGGCGGATATAGTACATATCGGCAGGCAGTCGCTGACCGATCCGGATTGGCCTGCCAAGGTTCGTGACGGCAGAGAACAGGATATCGTCAGGTGCCTTTCCTGCAACGAAGGTTGTATCGAGGGTCTGGCCTTCTGGCTGAGGCCGTCCATAACCTGTGTACAGAATCTGGCGGTCGGCAGGGAGGAGCAGTACTCCAGGCCCGAGACCTCCTCACCTAAAAAAGTGCTGATTGCAGGGGCAGGTCCGGGCGGTCTGGAAGCAGCCAGGACGGCCGCCCTGCGCGGACACACGATTATTTTGTACGAAAAGGAAGGCTACCTGGGAGGCCAGGTCAAGCTGGCAGCCATACCGCCTTCCAAGTCCGTCTACCAGGAGGTGGCCCAGTCGCGTATCAAGGCCATTCACGAGCTGGGAGTACACATTCAGTGCGGCCAGGCATTGACAGCCGACGCGGTCAGGGAGATCAAACCGGATGTGCTGATCATTGCCACCGGGTCGGACTCCTCCATTCCCAATATCCCGGGCATCAACAGCAAGAAGGTGATAAGTGCGCGCCGCGCCCTGACCTCGGAAGAGGTGGGGCCATGTGTGCTGGTCATCGGGGGAGGCCTGGTGGGCTGCGAGACAGCCGATTACCTGGCGGGAAAGGATATGTCCGTGACCATCGTCGAGATGCTCAAACATACGGCCCGCGATATTGGACCGGCAGCCCGCTTTTTCCTGCGGCGCCGGCTTCAGGAAAAGCAGGTGTTGATCCTGACACAGTCCACCGTCAAATCCATCGATGAGGACTACGCCATCATAGATACGCCGGGCGGGCAGCAGAGGCTCGGTCCGTTCGATACCATCGTTATGGCAACGGGAGCGGTACCTGTCAACTCACTTGGCGAGCAGGTCAAGGGCATCGTGCCGGAAGTATATGTGATAGGGGATGCGTGCAAGCCGGGCAAGATACTGGCCGCTGTTGAACAGGCGGGCGATATCGCCCTGAAGCTGTGATATTGCACTTCGGGCTGAAAGTGCTAAAATTATCGACCGTATATCAAAAAAGGAACTCGGTAATTATGGATTTTTCAGACAAACCCAAAAGGATTCAGGATGAGTCAGGAAGGTGGTTCACTGTCGTCAGCCAGGTTGAAGGCGGATATCTGGCCCGGGACACCGTGACCAGCGACCTGGTATATATGCGGCATTGCGATATCGCCTGCCGGGAAGACGGCAGTTCCGGCGAATAGCCCTCCGTATTATTCTCGGGTCCCGAAAGAGAATTTATCGGCCTTTTACACTCCCTTTCAGAT
>CAZDXZ010000055.1:0-11050 GCA_964509615.1 uncultured Dehalococcoidales bacterium | reverse complement strand
CCTTCCACAAGACTAATAGTTTACCATAGTAAATATTTTATGCAACGGACCAAAATAGTAAAAATGAAACTTCAGGCCGAGCTTTACAGGATAATGCAGCAGGAAAAGCTGACCAATGCCAGGCTGGCCTCCAAGCTGGGGATATCTCCGTCGATGCTCTGTCTGGTCCTGATCGGAGATAAGAAGCCGGGAAGGCGTTTTCTTCAGGGGCTGGCGACGCATTACCCCGATATCTGCCTGAAGTATTTACGCGATCAAACACCGGCCAAACCGCAGGGCGGTTAGAAAACATGAACTTATATATCCCTGAAACAACCCGGCATATCGTTTTACCCGGATGTGTCTTTACTAAAGTGAATGAAGAAATAACAGGGAGGCAAGTCCCGGCAGTCTGACAGGAATGTGATCCAGCGGCCCCGGGCCGACGACCTGGCCAGGGCGATCCGGTGACCGTGGAAATAATTTGTTGGAGGTTTTTCATGGAAAGTGAAGGTTGGACCATTGGGTTGGTGTCTGCATTCATAGCCGTAGCAGTTCTTACCGGTGTCATAGTGGCCTTCTCAATGCTTACATGGGTGCTGGGCAATGTTTAAGCGATTAACCACCATAAAAATCGGTACCCTTGAATTCTTATACAAGTTCCTCCTGGTACTTTTCATCATCATGCCGATATGCATGGGCGGATGCTTCTGGATAGGAGTGCAGGCGGATGCTGCGCTCAACATCCACCTGCTGAAATTCATCATGCCGTTCGTCGGTTCGCTGATCGGCCTGTTCTTCACCGCGCTGCTTCTCCTGGCAGGACACAAGAATGTTCCCGCAACGGTTGAGGAACCCGCTAAATCATATTCCGACATCCTGGTGAGCAGTAGATCGGAGATCACTGAAACAGCTTCGCAGCCGAAACCGTCCATACCGCGCGCCGGACTAGTTACACCATATTCTGTACAGGGAGGTAAATAGTACATCTCATTGCTCTACCGGGTAACCCGCATCTACCCAGGCGCCGAAATTGCCTTTGAGGGCGTACACATTCTTAAAACCCGCCTCCTTGAGCAAGCCGGCAGCCGACAGCGGAGCACCCGTCCAGTGGCTGTAAACTAAATATGTCGCGTTCTTGTCCCAGTCTGACATCGCCGCTGGAATCACACTTTTGGGATAGTTGACTGCGCCGGGCAAATGGCCCTTATCGTAGAAACGGTTCGATAGATCAATAACGACCACGTTAGTAGTCTCGTCCAACATCTGTTTAGCTTCCTGGGGAGTAATCCACATAGACGAGATACCTGACGTGGTCTGTTTATATGTGAATCCAGCAATCACCACCGCCACAATTGTGAAAAAGACCGCATAGAATACCATTGCATGTGACGCTTTCACTGATGTGCTCCTTTATTTTATTTCCGCTGTTTCGACCGTAATCCGTTTACTAATCGAAGTAACCGTCACCTTGTTCCTTGCAATAGCCCGCCCGGGTGTACCGGCAGTTCAACATGGGCTGTTTACACCAGGCAAGCTGAAACTCTTTGTTTGTGCCACTGGTGTCTTTATTAAAGTAAATCATATGAACGCCTTTTAAACATCGGTTACGGCATTTATTTTTTTACAGAAATCAGTAAGGAAAAGGCGTACCGCAAAATGCTTAGTGGCGACAAGGGTTTCCAGTATTTACCTTATTAAATCGGTTATATCGTAGCTATTTCAGGATTATACGATATGGCTGTTTGCTGCGGTAACGGGCCGCCGGAACAGGCTGTCTTTGCCCCGTGCATCCCCCGGATTTACGGTTTTATGCAGTATTGTAAATACCGCAAACTAAGTGAAAGGAGATACGGACAGTTTCAGATCCAGATGAGGTGCCGGTGGTTGTCCGGCTAGAGAAGATACATGTTTTCCGCTTCGCGCAGCAGCGACTCGCGGAAGCCGGGGTGGGCTATGCTGATTATGTCCAGTGCGCGGTCCCTGGTCGATCTACCCTTCAGATTGACCACGCCATACTCGGTCACAAGGTAATGCACATCCATCCTGGGCGTGGTTATAACTGCTCCGCTGCCCAACCTCGGCACTACCCTTGACACCTGCCCATTTTTGGCTGTGGAATAAAAGGCCAGTATGGATTTGCCTCCCTTAGAATTATAGGCGCCCCGAACGTAGTCGAGCTGGCCGCCCGTGCCGCTGTACTGAGAACCTCCCAGGGATTCGGCATTGCATTGCCCCAGCAGGTCGACCTGTATGATGGAGTTGATCGAAATCATGTTATCGTTCCTGGCAATAACGGCGGGATTGTTGGTATAGCTGACCGGATAGCTTTCCATACTGGGATTGTCGTGCATAAAGCGGTACATCTGGCGCGTACCCTCCGCCACCGTGAAAACATGCTTCCCCGTATGCATATTCTTTCTGCGCCCGGTGACCACACCCTTTTTAATTAACTCCACCATGGCCGGGCCGAAAACCTCTGTGTGCACGCCCAGGTCCTTGTGTTTGATCAGCTTCATCGCTATCACATTGGGCAGGCCGCCGAATCCCAGCTGGAGCGTTGCCCCGTCAGGGACAAGGTCGGCAACCAGTTTTCCGATGATCTCATCCTCCGGCCTGGGTCCGGGCCATTTGAATGCGATCAGCGGCGAGGTATGCTCCACAATTGCATCCACTTCTGAGATATGCAACAGTGAATCGCCGAATACCCGTGGCTGGTTCTTATTGACTTCCACGATAAGACGCTTGCAACACCTGGCCACGGTTGACGTATAGTCGTTGGCGGTACCAAAGCTGAAGAAGCCTGATTTGTCCATGGGCGATACCATGGTAACCATGACATCTATGTCCAGGTTCTCCCGCATCAGCCTCGGCACCTGGTGAAAATGGTTGGGTACGTAATAATTCAGTCCGACTTTGACGGCAGAACGCGTGGACTTGCTGACGAACCAGGAGTAAGCCTGCACACAGTCGCTGAGGTCGGGGGATAGCAGGCTCCTGGAAACGGTGGGCGTGGGCAGTAAAGAGTGGACCTTTAGATTGTCGAGAGCACCTGCCCGCACACGGTCGGCAATGGCCTGCAGAAGGGCGGGTGGTTCGGCTGCGGCCAGTCCGTGCACAATAGTGCTGCCGCTCTTAATGCCGCTCACCGCCGCTTCAGGCGTGGTAAGCTTACGCCTGTACTCCGATTTAGGAGTTAACATTGTCAGGCGCTGAAGCCGGAAACGGCCTCAGCTTCATCCCCGGCTATATTGAACAATTGCGTAAATCCGGCGATGTCGAAGACCTCTCTGATATTGGGTTTCATACAGCAGAGCTTGATATCACCCTGCTGCTTGCGCGCCTTCTTGAGCTGGGCCAGGAAGACACGCAGGCCTGAGCTGCTGATATACTCCAGGTCATTCAGGTTCAGCACTATCTTGACCCTGCCTGCTTCTATCAGCGAGTCGATCTTCTTCTCGGCCTCTGCGGCGCTGTAGGCGTCAAGCCTCCCGCCTACGCTGATAACATGCACATCACCTGTTTGTTTTTCGGCCAGATCCAATGGGGCCTCCTTCTAATCTCTGATACTTTTATACGCCTTCCACACTGGAAAATACTCTATCAAACCTGGCAAGACCATCGTCAATAACTGCGTCCGTATCGGCCATGCTGGTATAGACCCGCGAGCCGGCCAGTGTAATCAGCCCACTTGCCATGTAGGCTGCGCCCATTTCTTCCATCATGTGCTTGCGCGGCTTCATCTCCTTGAGAAGCTTGAGCGGATTGCGGAAATCGAGCAGCATCACACCCGACGTCTCAAGGTGAACTATAGAGCCCTGATTATACACCACAAAAGGTAATTTGTATTTATCTATTATGGCCTGCAGTCCCCGGGTTAGACGGTCACCCGCCTTGCCGGCAAGCACCGGCGCGTTGGTCTTCTCCATCTCGAGCAGGCTGTAATATCCCGCTGCGCAGGAGAGCGGATTGGCCGAAAGTGTCCCACCGACGTAGGCCCTCTCTGCCGAAGCCCCACCTATACCGGCCGCGAAGCACTGAATTATATCGGCCCTTCCACCCACGCCGCCTGCCATGGGATAGCCGCCCGCCACGCACTTGCCGAAGATGGTCAGGTCGGGCTTTATATTGAAATATCCCTGTGCGCCGCCCATACCCAGCCTGAAACCTGTTACCACCTCATCGAAAATGAGAAGTGCGCCGAACTCGGTGCAAAGCTCTCTTACCTTTTTATTAAAATCAAAAGGCACGGGACGCGTGCCGCTTTCGGGACCAACCGGCTCCACTATGACGGCGGCCGTGCCTCCGAACATTCGGTTCCTGGCAAGCAGCCGTTTCAACGCTCCCACATCGTTGGGGAAAAACTCCTGCGTGCCCGAGCTGCAGCCGGAGGGAATACCCTTGGCCTCATACCTGCCGGTGCCCGGTATGTGCATGCCGTAAACCATCTGGTCGCTCCAGCCGTGATAGGCGCCGCCCACTTTTATGACCTTCTTCTTTTTGGTGAATGTGCGGGCCGCCCGTATGGCCGCCATGACGCTCTCCGTGCCGGAGCCCAGCATGCGGAACATCTCCACAGCGGGCATGAAGCGGTTGATCAGTTCCGCCAGCTTCAGTTCATACTCATGAAAGAGGCCGGTTACAGGTTCGCAGGTCTTCAGCATCTCTATGATCTTGTCGCGCACCGGGGCATAGTTGTTGCCGAGTACTATCGGCCCGCCGGCCTGCAGGAAATCGATGTACTGGTTTCCATCCACATCCCAGAGATAGGCTCCCTCCGCTCTATCTATAGCGATGGGGAAAGGATGATTGAAGGCCAGATTATGCTGGACTCCGCCCGGTATGAAGCGCTTGGCCTCATCCGTCAATGTCTTCGACCGTTTGCATTTGGACTCGAAATAATCGAGGTACTCCTGCATTTTCTCAGGCCGGATCCTTCTCATCGGCTGGCCTACCAGCGCATACAGGCGTCGATAGACCTCGTCGACGTCGTGGTATTGCGAAATCGAGTAACGCTGCTCTTCTGTCATGATCGTCCTCCATGTTCAATTATACTGTCCGGGCCGTTCTTCCGCCCGGCAGCGAGGCGTTACACGCCCTTTTTGAACGGGTCGCCCCACAGGTTGACGATGGCTGCCAGCTCTTTATGGGACTTGGCGTATTCCTCCAGTGTAACTCCCTTCAAGGTAGCATCGATAGCCTGTCGGAAAGCTTTGCCTCCGGCTATCGGGCCCTGCGGATGCGCATGAATGCCTCCACCCGAGCCGATAACGATATCATTGCCAAGTATCTGCATTACTTTGGGCACCATGGTGGGCGTAATGCCGCCGGAAGCCATTGGCCAGGTCGGTTTCAACTGGTATAGCGGGTATGTAAGATTCCTGGCCATCGTTTCGAATTTATCCGAGATGACAGGCGCCTTCCCGTAAGGGGCAGGTATAACCACGATGTCGGCGCCGGCCAGGCGCGGCAATTTGCCAAGCACCAGGTGTGAGCTTATGCCGTGCAGCGGTGACATATAAAGTGCACCGGCGACATCCATGTGGGCCAGGATCGGCACATTGATCTTGGGATCCTCGGCCAGAGCCTGCAGAACAGTCAGGCCGACGGCCACGTAGTTGAGCATGATGGCGTTGGCTCCCAGCTCGACAGCCCTTCGAGCATTCTCAAAGACCTTGGGGACGCTGTCACTGACATTCACCGAATAAAGGGTATGCTCTCCCGTTTTCTCAAAGACCTGCTTCTCGATCTGCATGTAACGCTTGACACGGCCGACCATAGAGTTGAACGAGGCATCGGCTATCAGTTCATCATCCTTGATGATGTCGCATCCACCCAGCGCGGCCTGTTTGAAAAGCTCGGCGCCCACCTCCAGCGGATAGCCTGTGCAGGGTTTGACCATATTGTTGAGCAGGGGCCTCTTCTTGACACCCAGCAGTTTGCGTATACCCTCGATGCCGAATTTAGGTCCCTTAAAGCCGGCTACGTACTTTTTGGGGAACCTTACGTCGACCAACTTGATCTGTCCCCCCATGGAAATATTGCCGACTACAGCGGTCAGCATCATGGGAATCTGCGAGCCGATATTGACCAGGGGGAACGCAATCTGGACAAACCAGCTCCGCTCCTGCAGCCCAGCCGGCAATACGAACTCGTAGTCAGGCAGCTCGTATACTCCAATAACCTTGGCCACATGCTGCCTGCGGACCTCGGGCGTCTCGCCCGGCACCGCTACCCAGGTTCCAGTGCTCTGTTCAATTGCCAGCAGCGGCGCAACCTTGGGCATGGGCAAGGCTGCAGGGCCAGTAACAACATAGGTACCGATGATGTATTCGTCGTAATCTACCCCGTCGGGCAGCGCCATGGGTTGGCTCAGCATATCTTCTCGGTTCATATCGTCCTCCTTTTATTAAACCTGTTCACAACGGTCTTTATTAATGCTGGTGTAGAAGCCCTTCAAATCAGTATAGAGCTCCTTGTAGTGAATATATAGAAAATCATATACTTCCCGGTTGGCTGGCCGTGGCTCAAACGTAAACTCGGCGGAAACCACATCTTTCAAGCTCTCAAAGTCCTTATATATGCCCAGCCCCACGGCTGCCGTCATTGCTGCGCCGACTGCCCCGGCTTCCTGCGGATTTTTCACAGGCTGAATGGTCTTTCCGGTCACATCCGCAAGTACCTGCATCCAGGGATGACCGAGGGCGCCTCCGCCTATGACACGCAGCGAAGGCAGCGGGAATTTGAATTTTTTCTCGATCACCTCGATTATCCATCTCAAGTTATAGGCCACGCCCTCGTAAACGGCCTTGATTAAATGTTCGCGGGTGTGTTCCGGGGTCAGGTTAAAGAAACCGGAACGGATGAAAGCATCGGCCACCGGGGCCCTTTCTCCGTACATCCAGGGCGTAAATATAAGGTAATCGGATCCTGCCGGCACCTGTTCCACCCTGGTATCCATGAAACCGAATATGTTTGTCATATTCGCATCGGCTTTCTCCAGCCTGCACATCTCATCTCCCAGCCAGCGCAGGCATCCACCGGCCAGTTCCATCTGGCCCAGCAGGAGGATCTTGCGTGGATCGGCCGACTGTGTACTGACTACACCGCTTTTACCCGAGAGTATTTTCTCCGTTACCACGCCTACCCAGGCCGATGTGCCCATGCTGATATGCCCGCCGCCCTCGCCCATCGCGCCGGAGCCGACAGCAGCCGACTGTATATCTCCGGTGCCTCCCATCACGGGTGTCCCCTCGAGCAAACCCATCAGAGCGGCAGCCTCGGCATTCAATCCGCCGATCTTATCAGTGGAATTGCACAGTGGGGCCAGTTTCCTCGTATCGAAGCCCACATATCCGAAAATCATCTCCATCCAGGTTTTCTTCTTCAAATCCAGCCCGAAAGCCGAGGCATTGCTCCGGCTCATATACATCTGTCCCGAGCAGCGATAGTTGAGATAGCCGCTCACATCGAGGAAATATTTCATCCGCCTGTACACGTCCGGCTCGTTCTTTTTGAGCCAGATCAGCTTGGGTATTCCATCCTTGCCCGTGATGGATGCGCCGGCTATGGCGGTGAAAACCGCGGGCCCGAGAAATTTATTCATTACATACCTGGCTTCCTCCGGGGCCCTGCTGTCAAGCCAGATTATGCCGGGCCGGAGCGCCACACCCGCATCATCCACGGGCACGATGCCTATTAATTGCGAGGAGTTGATTACGCAAAGTACGTCCGACGGGGATACGCCGGTTTCAGTCATTAACTGCTTGGTTGAGCTGGTCATGGCCTTCCACCACTCTTCCGGATCCTGCTCGGCCCAGCCCGGCTTGGGATATTTAATATCGTAGGGGCAGACTACCCGGCCGTGTACCTTCCCTTCCACATCCACAAGAACAGCCTTGGTGTTGCTGGTGCCGACGTCATGTGCAACTATGTACTTCGCCATAATATCTCGCCCCCCAAATCTTTCAGTGAAGTTGTTCGCTGTCGACTAAACCGTACATAATCATACACATTCGTTTGACCGGAATCAAACATGCTAATTGCTTCAGAATAAATATAATAGAAAACCAGTCTTGCTGTGATTAGAGAGCGACCGTTCACTCTCCACGATAATATAATATAATTGAATTACCTTGTCAATATAGGCGGGCGCTCACTCGTAAAAGGCGGCCGTTTCGGTTAAAATCTGGCCATGGTTCAGCCTGCACAGATGGCACATTGATATGGTAGTCGACAGATACCCTGCCTTATACAAATCAGGTGAGCTGAGCGAGAGGGCCGGCCGGTTGAAACGACGCCTGGCCGAATGCGATATCTGTCCGCGTGCGTGCCGTGCAAACCGCCTGGAATCAAGCAGCGGCTATTGCAGGTCTGGGGAAAAGATCGCTGTAGCCAGCCGCTGTGCCCATCACGGGGAGGAGCCGGCGCTTTCAGGGACAAGGGGCTCAGGAACTATTTTCTTCGGCAGCTGCAACCTGAAATGCATCTACTGCCAGAACAGCCAGATCAGCCAGGGGCACGGACCCTATGAATACGTTGACAGCACCGGTCTGGCCCAAATAATGCTTTACTTGCAGGACGATCTGCATTGTCATAACATCAACCTGGTTTCCCCCACGCATTACGTTCCGCAGATCGTTGAGGCGCTCTGCTTGGCGACGCCGCAGGGACTCAACATACCGATCGTATACAATACAAACGCCTACGATTCCTTGAAAACCCTCTGCGAGCTGGACGGCGTTGTCGATATCTACCTTCCTGACATTAAATACGCTTCCGACAAATGGGCCAGGAGATTCTCCGACGCCCGCAGATATGTAGAATACAGCCGGCCGGCTATAACGGAGATGTACCGGCAGGTGGGAAATTTGATCACGGACGATCAGGGAATCGCTCAAAGAGGTATGATACTCAGGCACCTTATCCTGCCCAACAGGCTGGCGGGAAGCGGGGAATCCCTCAGGTGGCTGGCAATGAGCCTGTCCAGAGATGTGACCCTGAGCATCATGGCGCAGTACTATCCCTGCCATTGTGCGCCGGGTGAGCCTTTGCTGTCGAGGCGGATAACCGCTGACGAGTACCGGGAGGTGGTAGGGATCGTAAACAGCCTCGATCTTGACAACGGCTGGCTGCAGCAATTGGACTCCGCCAATCATTACCTGCCGGACTTCCAGCGCGAAGGCCACCCGTTTTTACGCTAAGCAACGGATTACAGTCTGTCTTTCAGGTTGGTCCTGAAAACGGCCCGTTTTACGTTGCCTCCCGCCTTGTTCCATATCTCCTTGATGCGCGGGATATACATGAGGATTGGGACAAGCGTCACGAAGATGCTGTAAATGAACAGCCCCGTATCTTTGTACACGAACCAGGCGATCAACCAGAATGCAATGAAGGATATGGCATAGGAAACAGTCGGCCAGCGCGTTATGGCCAGCAGAATAAGGAACGCTCCCAGATATATCAGGTCTCCCAGGGGGATAGGGAACTTAACGGTTCCTATATCGACCCAGTTGATCCACGCCAGCAGGAAGGCCAGTATGCCAATGGCCGTAGCGCCGCCTTTTCCGCCCTTGAACTTGAGGAAGACCGGAAAATTGTGCCCTGCTATGACTGCGATGCCGGCGACCATCTCGACCGGGACGACCACATTGGGCGGCACCTGTAACCATATCGTTATAAAGTAGCTGAGCGTCAGGGCCAGCATGGCTTTACAGATATCGGTGGCGAGCACGAGCATGCCGGGCCAGAACCCGATGGCATAGAAGGTGTTCATGGCGCCCATATTATGGCTGCCGACCTGGCGTATATCCACGCCTTTGAATGACTTGCCCACCAGGTAGGCTGAAGGAATGCAGCCCAACAGGTAGCTTTCGATCGCGGAGATCACATATGCGAGCACGATATTAATCATATTTATTCACCCTTAATATTATAAGACGGGGATGCGGGAAATGTTACTACGTAGAACTGCGTATTTCCTTCAGAAACTGAGAAAAGTGTGCCGGGCTATCATAGCCACAGCTCCGCGCTGGTTGGTGTACGTGATCTCGACTGTGGTCGACATGGTCGGGCCAAGCTTTGTTTCCTTTCCCACGATACTGGCAATCTTGATCCGCGCGGCCAGAATATCACCCGCCCCTATGGGGGCCAGGAACTCGTATTCCATTCCACCGTCCAGGTTTCCCCTGGGAGCGCCTGCTGCGATCAGCTTCTCAACGAACACGAACATGTCAAACCCGCCGGTCACCGGCCATCCGACGAAGCCGGGCGGCGCTTTCAGCCGGCCGAAGGAGCTTTGCGCAGCATACTCCACATCGCTGTACATGGGATTCGAGTCGCCGACCGCCTGTGCAAACCTCTGAATGGCGCCCTCCTCTACCTTATATATAAGGAGCGGCTCTTCTTTACCTATCATCTTCTTCAGCGCTTCGGTCACAACGAATTCAGCCATTTTGTCCTCTCTTGAACCAGGTGCAATGCCTGTAAATTACGGAACATCGCCGGCTTCGATTGGATATCGACATTCAGCCGGCGATGTTCAATTCCGTGTTACTTAAAGGTTGCGAGACTATTTCGACTTGGACGGCAACAGTGCGGTCGCAGCTCCGGTGGTGTTCTTCTCACCCTTGGTGTTCTCGACCCAGATCTCGCACTCCACTGTGTGGTCCGCATCGTTCTTCTTGGTGATTTTACCCTTGCAGTACCAGGTATCACCATCCACTGGATCGTCGAAAGTCTTCATCTTGCGCGGATAGTCCATGCCGCGATATCGGCACGACAGCTTCTTTAGGACCCCGTCTCCGCCGATCCAGTCGGTCATAAGATTTACTAGCCATGCTCTCTTGAGCAGGCCGTGCACGATTGGTCTTCCGACGCCCAGGTTCTTGGCGAAATCCTCTTCGTAGTGAAGCGGATTGAAGTCGCCCGACGCGCCGGCGTACTGCACCAGCATCCTGGTAGTAGCTATTTTCTCCAGTGTTGTGATCTCACTGCCTACCTGTACATCTTCATAATAAATCTGTTTGGCCATAGTTCCTCCACATATTAATAACAGGCTGTCTTAGAAGTT
>CAZDXZ010000054.1:6988-11515 GCA_964509615.1 uncultured Dehalococcoidales bacterium | reverse complement strand
TTAATTTTGACGCAAGTACTGCCTTTTCGGTAACAATAATTATGACGCAATGCGAACCATTGACAAATGAAAAATTATGTATATAATGGCGATAGTTATATAACTATAACTATTAATAAATATACACTGTTATGAAAATATAATAGATTGCCTTGAATGTGTAGTGCGTAGTTTTAAATAAGGAGGTGTTGTATTGGAGCTAGCGTCGCTTCGCGATCTGGTGCTGGTCATCTGGGGTCTGATCGCTTCGGCAGCAATCGTATACTTTTGCGTCATAGCCGGGATTCTCTTCAGGCGGCTGAATGTATTCCTGTCCTCCGTGAACACAGCTTCGCTGAAGGTTAAGGAAATCGCCGAAAAAGTACAGGAAGAAGTTTTCACTCCCCTTTCGCAGATAGGATCGTTTTTACGCAGCATCAACCAGGGCATTGCAGTTATAAATAAATTATTTAATAGAAAGGAGGGCTAATCATGAGCGACGATGGCGGACACAAATTTTTAACCGGGTTGATCCTGGGAGCAGTTATCGGGCTGGCGATCGGCATATTTAACGCGCCCCACAGCGGTGCCGAGTCCAGGAAACTGGCTAAAGAGAAGCTGGTTCAGCTGGGCAAACGCATTAAGCATGAAAACGCCGATGAGAGTGAATAGTAAATAACATAATCTGCAACTGAATATCCCGCAAGCGTAACCATCAATGCTGTGATTTCCACGCGATAGATTTTCGCGGCTATTACGCCTGACAGGTATGTGGTTGACATACCTGTCAGGTTTTTCCTATATTTTGATGAATTACAGCACAGGGCTGAATCCGATATCGCCCGGGCTGCCGCACAGGTGCGGTTTGCATGGTGTCTCCATGTCACACGTGACCGATAAATAAACAGATCGCTTTCAGTATTGCGACGAAAACTAACACATGTTAACACGACGAGAAATCGAGCTCCTGGTAGTCATAGTACTGGGAACGTTTATGTATGCCCTGGACGGCACAATCATGAACATAGCGTTGCCCAATATCATGGCGGTATTCAATGAGACGCCTGATCGTGCACAGCTTGTTGTATCAGCCTATACCCTGGCCTCGGCCATAACCATGGCGGCATCGGCCTTCCTGATCGACAGAATCGGGATCAAGAAGGTTTATATTATCAGCCTGGTCGGCTTTCTGATCGGATCCATACTCTGCGGCCTGGCCTGGAACAGCAATACGCTCATTTTCTTCAGGATCCTGCAGGGCGCTGCCGGCGGCCTGCTGATGCCGTCCTCGATGGCCATGTTCGTAATTTTCATACCCGCGGAGAAGAGGGGCATAGCCATGGCCGCCCAGTCGATCCCCATAATGCTGGGCCCTGCCCTGGGGCCGGTCATCGGCGGATACCTGGTTACCTACTGGAATTGGCGCTACTGCTTTTACATCAATTTGCCAGTGATGATGATAGCCATACCTTTAGCCATCGCATGGCTGAGGGAAACTCCGGTAATTGTAAAGAAATTCGATTTAAAGGGTTTTATTTTTATTGCCATCGGGTTGAGCTGTATTTTATATGCTCTGTCCTATGCCCCGACCTGGCACTGGGACCATCGCATAATCGGGTTGCTGGTCGCGGGCGGCATAGCAATAGCGATATGGGTGGTGCTGGCACTGCGTACAGACTCCCCCGTGCTCGAGGTGAGGCTTTTCAAAATGGGTGAGTTCTCGCTATCCGTGACCCTGATCGCCGTGATTGTATCAGCGATGTTCACCGTTCTTTTCCTGGTCCCCGTGTTTCTGCAGAACCTGCGCGGGATGAATGCGTTGAATGCGGGTCTGCTGCTCTTTTCCAATGCCATCGGGATGGGGATCGCCATGCCGATAGTTGGGATGCTGTATGCCAGGATCGGCGTCAGGACGCCCGTCATAGCGGGCCTGGCAATCATGGCTTTTACAGGGTTGTGGCTGCAAAATATGGACACGACTACTTCGGACGTAATTTTCCAGTGGGTCATGTTCCTGCGCGGAGTCGGCTGCGGTTTTGCCATCGTCCCGATTTTCTCGCATGCCCTATCGGTTGCGCCACCGCAATTGTCGACGCAGGGGTCTTCCATGATCAATGTAGTGCAAAACGTCTTCATGGCGCTGGCCGTGGCGCTGTTTGCTACGCTGCTGGATAATTTCCAAAAAACCGACCTGGCCATAGTTGTACAGAGCACAACGCCTGACTCTCCCATGATGCTTAACCTGCTCTCTCAGATACAGGTGAGATTAATGCAGGCAGGGCAGACTGCGGAGGCCGCCTACCAGACGGCAATAGTGCTGCTGTACCAATATTTTAATTTGCAGTCTTCCATCACGGCATTTCAAAAGGATTTTGTGCTGACAGCGATCCTGTCCTTTGTAGGTATAGTGCCTGCCTGCTTCCTGCCGCATGGCCCCGTCAAACACGAAGGCGGTACAGTTATGATGATGTAGCAAAAGGTTTGCGTTTATCTGCCGGTGGTGGCAGAATATTCCACTAATCGGCTATTAATTACTATGGGAGGTATTACAGTTAGCTGATAGTTATGGAAATATAATAATGGGGCCGCAGGATTATGCTGGATCATGAATACAATGCTCGGCTGAACAATCTGATCGACGATTTAATGGTGCTATTTCCGAGGCTCTTTCGCAAGACGTTAATTGCGACCAAGGTGAAAACAATGCCGGTTTCATCTGATATGCAGGTCCGTTTGTTGGAGGGATTAATAACCGGCCCGATGAAGCCTTCGGAAATCAGCCGTGTCCACTGTATTTCAAGGCCTAATGTTACGACTTTGATCAGCAAATTGATAGATAGCGGTTTCGCCCAAAGGTCTCATGATGAACAAGACAGGCGTGTAATATATATCAGTATTACGGAGAAAGGAAAAAAAGTCGTATATCGAAGAAGAAAAATCATTAAGGAATACATATTGAAAGTATTCGATAAATTGGACAAGGACGAAATTGAGGATACCTTCTCAGCTGTAGAAGCTTATCGAGACATCCTGATCAGATTCAATGATATTATGTGACTCATTTAGTCTATCTGCCGCTGTCCTTTTCAGATTCATCTCGGGAGTTATAGGAATATGAAAAAAGCTAAACTTCTAATCTGCCTTGCGCTTATATTGATTATTATTATGCCGGTTCTGGCAGGCTGCAGTAACGGCGTATCATTCCAGCAGCTGGACGTGGCAACAGTACAACGGGGAGACCTCGAAGTGAAGGTCTCCGCCGATGGTACAATCGAGATGCCGACTGCGGTCAACCTTTATTTCGATACCACCATGTTCACTCCCCCCTACAGCGGGCGCATTAAAGCTGTGTACGTTGAGAAGGGCCAGATGGTCAGTGCCGGCACGATACTGGCCAAGCTGGATGATACCGGGCAGAAGCTGGCTGTAGAGGCGGCGCAGTATGCGCTGGAGTTGGCCATGAATAACGTGGTGCAGACCACCTGCTGCGGGGTAAACCGCTCGCCGGGTTTTTATTGCGACGCCGTGGCCCTGCTGCGTTTTGAATTCGCACAGAAGGAGCTGGAGAAGGCGCGCACCTTAATACAAATGGGAAGCTATGAGGACGCCGCCATGCAGGTCTCGCTGGCCAGGTCCGACCTGGAAGGCGCCAGGACATTTTACAGCGATCCGAATTATCGCCAGGTAAGGTCCGACCTGATAGATGTTACGCAGTCGGGCTTTACCGACTATGATGTCGACCTGGCCATCGCCGGCCTTTCCGCCGAAATAAATAATATATCTGCGCTCCAGGCGCTGCTGAACGACGGCAAATACTCCAGGGCAGCGGACGCCATACAATCGATTCTGACCGAGATGGTGGATACTCACAGCGTGGTTAAGAGATTGAACCATCTCCCCCAGAACACGGTTTATCCCGATACCTGCACCGCATATACGATGGTGAGCGAGATACAGAGCTCGCTGGATCTGCTGGATAAAATCTCTCAGCAGAAGGACGTGGACGGCGTTAAATTGTCCGAGACGCTGTCCACTGTCAAACACGATATGGAGCTTACGCAGAAGATAATGGATGAGAATATCTCAACCTATCGTGCCGGGCTCAACCTCAAAACTCTGCGGGACTACAATATCGCAGTGCAGAACGCCATTATCAGCCTGCAGAGAGCCAAGCAGGCTCTGCTGAAAACCGAGATGATGGCCCCCTTCGGTGGCAGAGTTACGGACATCAACCTGCATGCCGGCGACATGATAACCCAGAGGTACGCGGTGACGGGTATGCCGATCGATTCATACGTGATCCAGCTTGTGAATGTCGATAAGGTTCATATGGTCGGCCTGGTTGATGAGATCGATATCGCCAGGTTAGCCGGCAAGCCGCTAGATGAGATGAGGCCTGTGATATCGGTTGACGCCTTCCCCGGCCGCCAGTTTGAAGGCCGCGTTACTTTCGTGTCACCCTTCGGCGAGATGCAGGCCGCTGGTATACAGTACTACGGCACGATTCAGACCACGCTGCCGACCTATGAGATCGAGATTGCGCTGGAT
>CAZDXZ010000054.1:0-6888 GCA_964509615.1 uncultured Dehalococcoidales bacterium | reverse complement strand
CTACGGCACGATTCAGACCACGCTGCCGACCTATGAGATCGAGATTGCGCTGGATTCTGCCGATACTATGTATTTGACCGGCGGCATGACGGCGACCGCAGAGATACTGGTTGATTCGCGCAGCGGTGTTTTGATCGTGCCAAACAATGCCCTGAGCAAGAAAGACGGGATTTATACCGTGCGCGTGCTCAAGGATGAAAAAACGGGCCTGATCGAGGTGCATACTGTCGAAATCGGGTTGCAGAATAGAAGTTACACCGAGATAACAGCGGGTCTTATGGAAGGCGAGCGGGTGGTGCTGGAAAAAGCTGCCGCCCCGACCAAAGTGCTGCGGAAGTGAGAGATGACGTATATCGATAAGGCCATTCCAAATTCATGCGGAGGCAACAGCTATGGCGTCAAAGTTATCTGAGAGAATGAAATCGAGCCTTTCCACCGCCAGGGGGAAAGTGATATTCATAGTCGCGCTGGTTGTAGTAGTGGGTGGCCTGTTTGCACTGGGCTTCCTTCTTTACCAGAGCTATAAGTATGTAAGCACCGACAACGCGCGTATCAGCGCCCCGCTGATCGCGGTGCCCGCCCTGACATCCAGCCAGATTATCAGCCTGGATGTCGATCTGGGCAGCTATGTGGAGAAGGGACAGAGGATCGCCGTAATGGGCGTACCCCGGCCGGACAACCCGGCGGACAGGCTGGGACTCAAGGATATACCGCTGGGCCGGGCCAGCCTGGATGCCCCGGTCAGCGGCTATGTGGCCGCTGTCTGGTCGTATCCCGGGCAGGTCGTATCTGCGGGCTCTTCGATCGTCACTCTCTACGACGCTTCAGATACCTGGATAACAGCCAATGTTACAGAGGCCGAACTGCACCGCATTCAGCCGGGGCAGGAGGTCGAAGTTACAGTCGACAGCCTGGGCGGCGCCAAACTTAAAGGTAAAGTTGACGGCATAGCCGCCGCCACCGCTGCCACCTTCTCGCTGATGCCGCAGAACAATACCACCGGCAACTTCATCAAGGTTGCGCAGGTGGTGCCGGTCAAGATCTCGGTGGAGAATCCCAATAACTACGTGCTCATACCGGGAACATCGGTCGAGGTTAAAATAACCACCAGGTAAGGCGTCCGGAACATGCCGAAGACCAGCGAATCACGCGTCCTGGCGGTAGCTATCATCGGCACCTTCATGGTGATCCTGGACCAGACCATCATGAATGTGGCGCTGCCGCACATTATGGCGGTCTTCAACGAGACCACGGACCGCGCCCAGCTCGTCGTCTCAGCCTATCTGATGGCCACCGCCATCTCCACACCCGCTGCGGCTTTCCTGGCGCAGCGTTTCGGCATAAAAAAAGTCTACCTGTGGAGCCAGGCGGGCTTCCTGCTGGGGTCCGTTCTTTGCGGCATCGCCTGGAATACGAGCTCGCTGATAGCCTTCAGAGTGGTGCAGGGGCTGGCCGGCGGCCTACTCAACCCGCTGGCCATGACATTCCTTTTTATGAATGTGCCCCCCGAGGACCGCGGCACTGCCATGGCCATCTTCGGCGTGCCCATGATGCTGGCGCCCGCCATAGGGCCCACGCTGGGAGGCTACATCGTGGACTACCTGAACTGGCGCATGGTCTTCTATATCAACGTTCCGGTTGTGCTCATAGCCATCATGCTTGGCGTTTCCTGGATCGAGGAGACGGCGACCTCCGATGTCGGCTTCGACTATAAGGGTTTCTTCCTGGCAGCGGTCGGTTTCAGCGCCATACTCTACGCATTTTCCTATGCTCCCTCCTGGACCTGGGATGACTGGCGCATCGTAACGCTGCTGATCGTGGGTTGCATTTGTATACTGGCCTGGATCATCGTGGAACTGCGGGAGAAAAATCCGCTGCTCGATCTGCATATGTTTAAAAGGGGCGGTTTCTCCCTGGCCATAGGCCTGACCTTTGTCACCACCATCGGCCTGTTCTCGCTGGTGTTCCTGCTGCCGCTCTTCCTGCAGAACCTGCGCGGCTTCTCCGCTCTGGCCAGCGGCCTGATGGTGCTGCCCACCGTGATAGGCTCCATGATATCCATGCCCGTCGCCGGCCGGCTTTACGACAGGCTTGGCCCGCGCCTGCCAACCGTAGTCGGCCTTATTATCACCGGTATAACATCACTCTGGCTACAGGTGCTGGACGTCACGACACCCGATGACATGCTGCGGTGGATACTGTTTGTACGAGGCATAGGCGTGGGCTTCGCCATGATGCCCGTCATGACCTATGCGCTGGCCTCGGTTCCCCAGCAGATGACAGCCCAGGCATCGGCGCTGATAAATGTCTGCAGGACCATCTTTGCCTCATTGGGCATAGCGGTCTTCGCCACCCTGCTCGATACATTCCAGAAGACCAACCTGTCCATGATGGTGCAGACTATTACGCCGGACTCGGTCATAGCGCTGCAGATGCTGTCGCAGTTGCAGGTCTTCTTTATGCAGCTGGGTATGACGCTTGAGGCGGCGCGCCAGGCGGCTGCGACGTATTTGTTCCAGTACATAAACCTGAGGGCCAGCGTGACGGCCTTCCAGATGGATTACGTGATTGGTGCTCTGGTGGTGCTGGCCGGCATTATTCCGGCCATGTTCCTGCCCTTCGGCCGTATCAAGAAGTCCGGCGCGCGGGCCATGCCCATGGAATAAGACCTAAATCCACTTCTTCCTGTGGAAGTAAAGCAGCATGCCTCCCGCTACCAGCAGCATCAGCAAGAGCACGCCGGGGTAGCCCCATTCCGAGTTCAACTCGGGCATAAATTTGAAGTTCATGCCGTAAAGTCCCACGATGAAGGTCAGCGGTATGAAGATGGTAGCCACTACGGTCAGCACCTTCATCACCTCGTTGGTCCTGTTGCTCATGCTGGAGAGGTAGATATCGATCAGGCTGCCCACCATTTCGCGCGTGTTCTCTATCAGGTCCATGGCCTCGAAGACGCGGTCGTAAACGTCGCGGAAATAGGCTACGGTCTTCTCCTTGATCAGAGGTGATTCCTTTTTCCCCAGCTCGCTCAGTATCTCTCTCACCGGCCAGACGTACTGCCTGAGCTGCATCATGCTCTTCTTGATGCCCTGTATGGAGTTGAGCGTCTGGCGCGTGGGGTTGGCCATCAGCTCGTCCTGCTTGTCCTCGATCAGGTCGCCGAAGCTCTCGATGGCATTGAAATAGTTGTCCACGATGGTGTCGATAATGCGGCAGGCCAGGAAGTCGGGTCCCATTTTACGCACGACCGAGTCCGCGATCTTTATCTCGGCGCGCAGGTCCCCGAAGAAATCCCCGGGCGCTTCCTGGAAGGTTATCAGGTAGTTCTTGCCGAACACGATGCTGAGCTGCTCTGCCTCGATCGAGCTGCTGGTTTTGTTGAACTCCAGCATTTTAAGGATGATCAGCATGTAGCTGTCGAAGTCCTCCTGCTTGACCCGGTGCGCGGTATTGGAGATGTCCTGTATGGTCAGCTCGTGAAGGTTGAAGACGTTACCGATCGATTGCAGCAGGGCAGGATCGCTCACGCTGTCGACGTTGATCCAGGTGACGCCGTCTTTCTCCCGGCAGGCCTTGCAGTCATCCAGTGAGACATCTTCCTTGATCAGGTACTCGGACCTGTCGTAGTAGATGATGCTGAGCGCCGGAATGATCTTGTCACCCATGGCCTTGCGGTCCGCTTCGCTGTGCTTTTCCCCTTGCCATTGAGGCAAATATACCACCAATGCAGAGTGCCGTAAAGATAGCGAAGGCCGTCTGCAAACTCCGGACGTACTGCGGGTACACCTCCGGCGTGACCTGAACGCGTCCTATGAAGAGGGAGATCAGCAGCATGGCGATGCCCAAACTGAACATCTGGCCGGTCAGGCGCATGGTGGCCAGCGTGGCCGAGGCCACGCCCAGCGCTTTCCTGTCCACTGAGCTCATCACGGCGTTTACATTGGGTGAGGAGAAGAGCGCGAAGCCGGCGCCCAGCACAATCAGGCTGATTATGATGTACCAGATGGCGGTATTCGCCCCCACAAAAACCAGCATCAGCAGCCCGGCCGCCGTCAGCGCCATGCCTGATGAAGCCAGCAGGCGCGGCTGGATCCTGTCCGATAGGCGTCCGGTCAGCGGCGAGAAGATGGCCTGCACCACCGGCATGGCCACCAGCACAATCCCCGCATCGGACGGGCTCAGTCCTTTAATGTACTGTAGATAAAGGCTGAGCAGGAATCCAATGGCGAAGGTGGCGCTGTAGTTGATAAAGGCCGCAAGGTTGGAGAAGGCGAACACCCGGTTGTGGGCGAACAGGGCTATGTCGAGTATGGGGCTGGTAATGGTGGTCTCCCACTTGAGGAATACCAGTAGTATCACAATGCCGGCGCCAAGCGAGATGAATCCGGGCATCGAAGGCAACTCCGAGAGTCCGTACATTAATGCCACCAGTCCCGTGCCGTAGACGACCGAGCCGAAGAGGTCGAATTTCTCGCCCTGCGCCTCCGCCCACTCTGCTTTGAGCTTCCAGACCGTTACCAACACCAGCAGCGCGCAGAGCAGCACGTTGAGCCAGAAGATGCTGCGCCATCCCATGTATTGCGTCATAAGTCCGCCCAGGAAGGGGCCAAGGGAAAGTCCCAGGTATACTATTCCGATATTGATGCCCATGGCGTGTCCCCGCTCGCCCGGCGGGTAGACCGAGGAGATGATGGCCGCGCTGGTGCCGAAGAGCATGGCCCCGCCTACACCCTGCAACACTCGGGCGGTGATCAGTATTTCCGCCGACCAGGCCAGTGCGCAGGCGATCGAGGCCGCCCCGAAAATTACTCCTCCCCAGATGAAGATCTTTGTGCGTCCGCCGATGTCGGCGATGCGTCCCATCGGTATCAGGAAGACCGCCGCACAGAGAATAAAGGATGTGGCGATCCAGCTCAGCGTGATGGCGTCTGCTGCGAATTCCTGCCCTATCGATGGCAGGGCAATGTTGATAGAGGCGCCCATGAAGGGTGTGACGAAGGCCGCGATGGATGTAACCAGCAGCACGGCCATCTTGTGTCTCTGGATTTCGGGTGGTGTCTGCATAGAAAGGTAGTGGTGGTTATTTTACCTTAAAACGCGCTACCTGTGGATGTGTCAGGAAGTCCCACTGACCCGTGGCGCCCCGGCTGAGAGCACCCAGCTCGATGTGCAGCATGGCTATTCCGCAGTCCAGCCGTCTGGCCACGTGGAACTCAGGCCCGCTGCCCTTGACCGACACCGTGATGCCGTCTTTGTCTACGTGGAAGTCCCAGGGCTGACGATTCATGGCCGACGGCGCCAGGCGGGCGGCCTCGACAGCCGCTTGCGCCCAATCCGGCCGCTGCGCCTCGGGAAGGCCGCTCACCATGCTTTGCAGAGGCCTTCTCTGGTGGTTGGAGCCGAATCCGCTGAATGCCTTCTCCTGGAAGGACCACTTGTCAGTGGTATAACCTACCGGCGATACGCAGATGATCTCCTCGCTTCTCTCCAGCTTTATCAACGATTTGACACGTTTGGTGTTGTAGGTCAACGCCACCCAGCAGGTGCCCAGACCCAGCGCAGTGGCCTCGAGTATGGTGGCCTCGCCGGTATAGCCCATCTTCTCCTGGACGTTGGGGTCGGAAATGTCGCCGATAAAGGCCAGGAAGGCCGGCGCGCTCTTGATATTGCCGTAGAAGCCCACTGCATTGGCGAACACGTCGTCCGGCGGCTCGGTGACGAACTCCACTCGCACGCTGCTGTAGGGACTGAAACCGCTGCACACCTCGCGCAGCCGCCGTAGGGAATCCGCGTCCATAGCTTTATTGCGTATATAGCTGCGCCGCGAGCGGCGCACGTTGATGGTCGGATACCAGGCGGGCGATATTTCCAGCATAGGTAAATATTATTATATCCGATTTATATGAAGGTCATTGCGAGGAGCGCAGCGACGCGGCAATCCACTGTAATCATAATTCCCAACACAGGATTGCTTCGCTTCGCTCGCAATGACAATTATCAAGCAGTCTTCCGTTTCTCAACCATTTTTGCCAATAAAATGCTCAATAAGTACAACAGAATTAGCGGCGCCGCCACCAGCGTCTGATTGACCGGGTCGAGGGTGGGTGTGATCAGCGCGCCCAGCACGAAGGCCAGTATCACGGCCCATTTCCATTGATTGGCCAACCATCTCCAGGACAGTATGCCCAGCCTGGCCAGGAAGGTGGTGATAACGGGCATTTCGAATACCAGGCCGATGGCCAGCAGCAGCCTGGAGACAAGCGAGATGTAGTTGCCAATCCTGATTTGAGGGGTGGCTATGTTCGCGCCGAAATTGAGCAGGAATTGCATGGCTGGTGGTATAAGTACGAAATAGCCGAACAGCACCCCCCCCACGAACATCACAAAGATAAAGGGCAGGATTATCCAGACATATTTCTTCTCCTGTGCCGTCAGTGCCGGTGTCACAAAGGCAATTAATTCGTAGACCAGCACGGGCATGGATATGATGATGCCGCCTATCAGGCACACCTGCATATAGGTGCTGAGCATCTCGGTCACCTCTACGAAGATCAGGGTTACGACTCCAGCAGGTTTGATGAGTATGGCGAAAAGCTGGTCCGCGAAAGCGAAGGAGATGATGATGCCGGCGGCTACGGCAATCAGGCAGATGATTAGCCTCCGCCTTAGCTCTTCGAGGTGAAGAGAGATGTCGGCTGAATTCGATGCGCTCATGCGGTGGGGTTCAGGGCTTTACCTGACCGGAGGGCTTGTTCTCCGCACCGGTCCCGCCCGGTTTCTCTCCATCTATTTCTTTGGACAGCGCATTTTGTATCTGGGAAGCATCTTTTGAGAGGTTGCGCATGGCCTGTCCGGCGCTCCTGCTGATCTCGACAATGCGTTTAGGCC
>CAZDXZ010000053.1:0-11733 GCA_964509615.1 uncultured Dehalococcoidales bacterium | reverse complement strand
ATTATCCCCAGTACCGCTGAGCAGGTACCGCATAACATACCGTTGGAAGCTGCCGACGCCCTGAAATCCGGTAAGCTTATTCTCTCCGACCTTTTTATCGACGACATCACTCTGCAGCCCCATATGGCGGTGCTGATCCCCGTTTACAAGGAAAAGGATGACAGCGTGCCTCTAGGCGTCGTAGCGCTGTTGATCGATCCGTATAAATATCTCTACCCAATGATCAGCCGCTGGCCGACAGCCACCATTACGGCTGAGACATTGATCGTCAGACGCGATGGGGATAATGCGCTCTATCTTAACGACCTCAAGTATGAGAAAAACGCCGCGCTTAAATTATCTATAACCTTAAAGAATACAAATATCCCGGCTGTTAAGGCAGTGCTGGGAGAAGAAGGCATCGCGGAGGGGAAAGACTACCGGGGTGAGAATGTGATCGCGGATATACGGCCTATTACCGACTCTCCCTGGTTCATGGTTGCGCGCATCGATACCGCTGAAGTATACGCCCCGCTGACGCAGATGCTCTGGTTGACCATTATCGTGGTGGCTGCCCTCCTGATCGGCGCCGCCGCCGGTGTGGGCTTGGTCTGGCGACTGCAGAATCTGCGCGTTTACCAGGAAAAGGTAGAGATGACCGATGCTCTCAGGATTAGCGAGGAGAGGCACAGGCTCATCATCGAGCGCAGCCTCGACATGATTTATACGCTGGATGCGGCAGGTAAATTCATTTTTGTCTCTCCGGCTTCGGAAAGGATCATGGGTTTCAAGCCCTCGGAAATGCAGGGGCGGACTTTCCGCTCATTTGTTCATCCCGACGATGTCCCTATGGTCGAGCGGGAACTGAATAGTTTCATCGAGAAGGGGCATTTCACACCCGGTATGGAATATCGTGTCAGGCACGCCTCCGGCGGCTGGCGCTGGCACACCACCAGCGGCAACAGCGTGCTGGATGAAAACGGCTCTTTTCGTTATTTCGTCGGCATAGCGCATGACATTACGGAGAGAAGAAACATCACCGAATCACTCAAGGCATTGAGTCTACGTTACAGCGCTCTGCTGGCCGCCATCCCCGACATTATTGCCGAAGTTGACGTAAATAAGGTATATACATGGGCCAACCCGGCTGCCACCGACTTTTTCGGTGAGGAGATGATCGGGAAAGAGGCTGCATATTACTTCGAAGGCCAACAGGATACTTACTCTGCGGTCGATTCACTTTTCAAGGGCGATGAAAGAGTGGTCTATGTTGAAAGCTTGCAGAGACGCAGGGATGGAAAAAAGAGACTGCTGGCCTGGTGGTGCCGTACGCTCAAGAATGAGGAAGGCAACGTCACAGGCGTCCTGTCTTCCGCTCAGGATATTACCGATCAAAAACAGGCGGAAAGACGCATTCAGGAGAGCGAGGCATTATACCGAACCCTTGTTGAGACTTCCCCTGATGCCATCGGGCTTATGGCGATGGACGGGACGATCATCATGATCAATAAGCGGGCTATGGAGGTTTTCGGATTCGATCCGACCGATGATCTTAAAGGCAGAAACATCATGGACTTCGTGGCGCCTGAAAACTACAACGAAGTGCTCAGTAATCTGGATAAGCTGAAAAAGGCTCACACCCTTAGAAATTGGGAGATTATGAGCTATAAAAAAGACAGGCAGCCATTTCATCTGGACATCAGTTCCACCATGCTGATGGACGAAAAAGGCGGACCGCAATCGATTCTGATCGTATTCAAGGATATCACCGAGCGCAAGAAAATGGAGAAAGCGCTGCGCGATGAAGCGCTCAGACGGCGCATACTGGTCGACCAGTCCAGAGACGGGATCGTCATACTGGACCAGGACGGCAAGGTATACGAGTCTAACAGGCAGTTTGCCGCCATGCTCGGATATACTCCTGAGGAAATGAATCAACTCTATGTGTTTGACTGGGAATATCAATTCCCTCAGGAAAAAACGCTTGAAATGATACGCACCGTCGATGAGGCAGGAGATCATTTTGAAACCAAACACCGACGTAAGGACGGCACAACGTACGACGTCGAAATAAGCACCAACGCCGCCGTGATAGAAGACCAGAAGCTTATCTTCTGTGTATGCCGCGATATTACCGAACGCAAGCTGTCCGAGGACAGGCTGCTGCAGAGCTATCAATCGCTCAGGAAAACCCTTAACGACGCCATCAACGCCATGGTTAAAATAGTTGAGACCAGGGATCCCTACACCGCGGGCCACCAGCAGAATGTAGCCGAACTGGCGACGGCTATAGCCAGGGAGATGAATCTTGAAGAGGAACGGATAGACCGGCTGAGGACGGCGGCAGTCATACATGACATCGGGAAAATGTACGTGCCGTCGGATATTCTCAGCAAGCCCGGCAAGCTGTCGGAAATTGAATACAGCCTGATCAAAACGCATCCTCACTACGGGTACGAAATAGTCAAGGACATGGACTTCCACTGCTCTATTGCGCAGGCCATACTCCAGCATCATGAGAGAATGGACGGCTCGGGCTATCCCGCCGGGATTAAAGGCGATGAGATAATCCTGGAAGCGAAAATACTGGTGGTCGCGGATGTCGTTGAAGCCATGGCCGCCGACCGTCCCTACCGCCCTGCCCAGGGCCTGAACAGGGCGCTTGAGGAGATATCGATGAACCGGGGTAAATTGTACGATCCGGCGGTAGTAGATGCCTGTCTGGAGCTTTTCAATAGCGGAAGGTTTGCATTCAAACCTGTATAACCGGTATTTGAGGTGAATAATGGCTGCCGGGGCAGATAAGGCAAAGAAGGACAAAAGAAAAGCCGGTGGCAGCGGACGTACATCCCGCGGATCCGTTTCTGCCAGATTGCAGAGCACGCTGGATGCTCTGAAGCATTCCGAGAATTTCCTCAACAGCATGATCGAGCAAAGCCCGCATGCCATGTGGATCTCCGACAGCTCCGGCACACTGATCAGAACCAATCAAGCCCTACGCAACCTGCTCAACGTCACTGATAAGGAACTGGTAGGGAAATACAATGTGTTTCAGGATAACATTGTTGAAGAACAGGGTTGTATGCCTCTGGTGCGGGAGGTATTTGAGAAAGGCTCTGCAGTGAAATTCAAATTGAAATGGGATTCTTCTCAGCTTAAATCAATGCAGTTACAGAAATCAGCTTCTGTAATACTGGAAGTCACAATATTCCCCATAATCGACACCGATGGCAGAGTTACGAATGCGGTTATCCAGCATGTTGACATCACCGAGCGTGTGCTTGCCGAGGATGCCCTGAAGGCCAGCGAGGCGCAGTATCACCTGCTGTCGGAGCATACCATAGATACTGTGTGGCTGATGGACATGGACTTGAAGGTCATCTACCACAGCCCCTCCGTTGAGAGGCTGCGCGGTTTCACGGCTCAGGAGATCAAGCAGATGAAACTGGAGCAGCACGTCACGCCCGAGTCGCTCAAACTGGTATCCGAGGTGGTTTTAAAAGAGCTGCCTAAAGTACAGGCCGATCCGGACTATAATCCCATCCTGACCATGGACCTTGAGTATACCTGCAAGGATGGTGGGACGGTGTGGACTGAAAACAAGTTCAGCGTTGTTCGAGATGAAAAGAAAAACCTGATCGGCATACTGGGCGAGGCCAGGGATATCACCGAGCGCAGAAAGACGACGGCAGCCCTCAAAGAGAGCGAGGAACTGTACCGCTCTCTGTTTGAGAACATGCTCAACGGTTTCGCCTACTGCAGGATGATTTACGATCAGGGTAAACCCCGCGACTTCACCTATCTGGCTGTAAATAAGGCCTTCGAGAAGCAAACCGGCCTCAAAGACGTCGCCGGAAAGAATGTCACCCAGGCCATCCCCGGTATATACGAAGCCGATCCCCAGATATTCGAGATTTATGGAAGGGTTGCACTGACAGGGATTCCCGAGCAGTTTGAGACCTACGTATCCTCGATGCGGATGTGGTTCGCCGTGTCGGTCTACAGCCCGCAAAAGGAGTACTTTGTGGCGGTCTTCGACGTTATCACCGAGCGCAAGCTGGCCGAAGATAAACTGCTGCGTAGCTACGAATCCCTCAAGAAAACGCTCAACGACGCCATCGATACTATGGTCAGGATTGTGGAATTGAGGGACCCTTATACGGCCGGCCACCAGCAGAATGTAGCCGAACTGGCCACGGCTATAGCCACACAGATGAATCTGGCCAACGACAGGATCGATCAACTCAGGATGGCGGCGGTTATTCACGATATCGGCAAAATGTATATACCCACCGACATACTGAGCAAACCCGGCAAGCTGACCTATATCGAATACGATTTGATTAAGACCCATCCCCACTACGGTTACGATATTGTCAACGGCATGGATTTCCCGGCTGTCGTTGCGCAGGCCATCCTTCAGCACCACGAGAGGCTGGACGGCTCAGGCTATCCGGGCAAATTGAAGGGAGCTGAGATTATTCCCGAAGCCAGGATACTGGCGGTGGCGGATGTGGTTGAAGCCATGGCCTCCCACCGCCCCTACCGGTCGGCCATGGGCATCGGCAAGGCGCTCGAGGAGATATCCGCTAATAGGGGTATTTTATACGATCCGGTGGCAGTGGACACCTGCCTGAAGCTGTTTAACAGCGGTAAATTCGCATTTAGAACCGCCTGATGTAGCATCCTGAAATAAAATATTCCGTATTCAAAACATGACCAATCGACGTAAGCGCAAGCTCTGTGGCCCATTTATGATTTCTTGCTTTACTACAACAGTACGTGAGTAAACGTATTGACACTGTTAACCTGTCGTGATACAAATACTGCATCTTCTGGTTTTTCAGTCTTCCCGTTTTAAAGGTAGGATACCCATAGCATCGGTATCCAGGCGAGATTATTATGCGTAAGCCGTTACTGAGGGATAAGCACCTTTATATAATAGCCAGCCTATTTATCGTCTGCACTATCTTTTACTACTACAACGAACTGGCCGGTCTATGCGGGTGGTATACGCTTCACGAGGAGATCTTCCCGGCGATTGACGATCTGCAAAGTATGCTTTTTTTAGTGCCTATCTTATACGCCAGCTATTACTTCAGGTTACGCGGGGCCATAGTGGCCAATATACTGACGCTGATTATAATTCTGCCCGGCGCTTTCATCATTTCTGATCTCCATGATGTTATTGTGAGGATCCCGCTTTTCATCATTGTAGCGCTGGCTGTCAGCATACTGACGGCGATTATATTCAACCAACGGGATAAGGGCCGGAGTTCCTTCAGTGCCTTGAAGCGGTCTGAGGAGAAATACCGCAATATACTTGATCAGATGTATGACGGTTACTACGAAGTGGATCTGGCGGGTAACTTCACTGTCGTCAACGACTCTGTATGCCGCAACCTCGCTTACTCACGCGAAGAGCTGATTGGCAGTAATTACAGGCTCATAGCACCACCGGACGAGGTAAAACGTCTACTAATCGCCTTCAATGAGGTATATAAAACAGGAGAGCCGCATAAAGGCTTTGAGCATCAAATTATTCGTAAAGACGGACGAATATTATTCGCAGAAAGCTCGATCTCCGCGCAAAAAAACGAGCGGGGTGAAATCACGGGGTTCCGGTCTGTCAGCCGCGATATAACTGAACGCAAGCAGGCGGAAGAAGAATTGGGGGGAAATATAGCCCGTCTGAATGAAATGGGCAGGATTGCCAGAGTAGGCGGTTGGGAGTTCGACGTTGAGACTCGCCTGCAAACATGGACTGAAGAAGTCTATAACATACATGAAATAGCTATGGATCATCAACCAACTGTTGATGAAGGCCTGAGCTTTTATACTCCGGAATCTACTCCGGTCATTACCGAAGCTGTTGAGAAGGCCATTACATTTGGGGAGCCTTTTAATTTGCAGCTGCAGTTCATCTCCGCCAGGGGAAATCGACGCTGGGTACAGGCAGTGGGAAGGACCTATCAAAAAGAGGGAAAGGTTTACAAAGTCGGGGGCACATTCCAGGATATTACAGAGCGTATTCAGGCTGAGCAGGCGCTGCGTGACAGCGAGGAAAGATACCGCTCACTGGTGGAGAATATCAACGATGTTTTCTATACCCTGGATAATACAGGCAATATTACCTATGTAAGCCCGGTGGTCGAGAGGATGAGCAAATACAAGGTCAGTGAGCTGATCGGAAAACCTTTTATCCCCCTTGTCCACCCTGATGACTTGCCTAACCTTATGGAAAGTTTCAACCGCCTGATAACGGGAGTGATTGAGCCCTCGGAATTCCGCATATTCGATAAAGACGGCAGCATCATCTTTGTCCGCACATCCAGTCGACCGCTCTATGAAAATGGTCAGGTGGTCGGTATCACGGCCCTGATAACCAATATCACCGAACGCAAGCAAATGGAGTATAAACTCGAGCAGATGGCAACCCACGATTTCCTGACCGGGTTGCCCAACAGGGTTTTATTAACAGATCGATTCACTGTGGCGGCGGCACTGGCCGACCGCAATAAGGCCAGACTGGCTGTTATGTCACTGGACCTCGATAAATTTAAGTCCATCAACGATACGCTCGGACACGCAGCAGGTGACCAGGTGCTGAAAACGATCAGCTCGCGGCTCAAGACGATTATCCGCTCCAGCGATACTGTCGCTCGTGTGGGCGGAGACGAGTTCGTGTTAATAATGATGGAAACCAATCACAAGGAAGATGCCATCGCTATCGCTCAGAGGATCCTCGATTCATTTAGAGAGCCTCTCATGATAGACAGTAATAACGTTACTATATCCACAAGCATCGGTGTCGCCAATTATCCGGAAGATGCGCCGGATCTGGATACCTTGATTAAAAAATCCGACGCGGCCATGTATTATTCCAAAGGCCACGGGCGAAACCAGTTCAAGTTTTTCAGCGACGGCGACGTCCGCCTGGGTGGAGATCACAAGAGCGGTACCGACAGGTAACTCCGCTATAACAGTGAGTATGGAGAGTCTGACTACACAAATATGATAACAGTCCATTTTATCTCTCATACACACTGGGACCGTGAATGGTATCGCACTTTTCAGCAGTTCCGCTTCAACCTGGTACGCATGGTAGATAAGTTGCTGCATATCCTCAGGTCGGATAAGGACTACAAATTCTTCATGCTGGACGGCCAGACCATACTGCTGCAGGATTACCTGTCCGTTCGTCCCGAAATGGAATCCGAGTTGCGGAGGCATATTGAAGGCGGACGTGTACTGGTGGGGCCGTGGTACTGTATGCCCGATGAATTCCTGGTCAGCCCGGAAGCCCTCATTCGCAACCTGCTGCTGGGCAGGAAAACAGCACTTAGCTTCGGACGATGCATGGATGCGGGATACCTGCCGGATTCGTTCGGACATATCGGTCAGATGCCCCAGCTGCTGGCCGGTTTCGGACTGGCCGGCGCCGTTGCCTGGCGCGGTATAGGCGACCAGCCCTGCCAGCTCCGGTGGCAGGGAACAGACGGTACAATGATTCTTTTATCCCACCTGAGAGAAAGCTACAGCAACGCCGTTAAAATACCGTCCTTCGACGACGCAGCTACGCTGGCTGAGGCCAAAGCCGCCCTGGATAAGCTCGTCCCGCATACCGGGGGCGGACCCATACTTCTCATGCAGGGGACAGACCATATTGAGCCGCGCCCCGAAATCACTTCAGCTTTGGCCTTTCTGAATCAGGCCCTGCCTGAATACAGCTTCGAACATTCCACGCTTCCCCGCTACTTTGCAGATCTTCAGAAATGGTGGAATGCCTCGAATCACGATATCCCAATTATTAAGGGCGAGCTGCGCAATTGCAGCAGGCAGCCCGTGCTGCCCGGCACGCTTTCATCGCGTATCTGGATCAAACAGAGCAACCACCGCTGCCAGGTGATGCTGGAAAAATGGGCGGAGCCGTTCAGCGCATTTGCCGGGCTGCTAACCCCACAAACACCTGACGATCATTTTCCAGTATCCCCGCAGTCATCGAGCGGGTTCATTTCACTGGCCTGGCGCATGCTGCTGGAAAATCATGCTCACGACTCGATCTGCGGATGCTCGGTCGACCAGGTGCATCATGAAATGAGGACACGCTTCGACCAGGTCGGCCAACTGGCGGAGGAGGTTACAGGACGGGCGCTATCCGATATAACATCATCGATCGACACAGACTATTTCAATCCGAACAAACCTGCCTCATTCTCAGTCACGGTTTTCAATCCGCTCTCAGCAGCAAATAGCGGATGCGTGGCCATCCCCCTGATCCAGAGTCACTACGGCGGTGACATCGCAATAATCAATGAAAGCGGGGATATCCTCCCGCACCAGATGGTCGGCAGGGGCGAAGAGGTGGAATTGTTGAATACGACCCTGGACTGGCAGGGTCTTGCCGCCCTGTGGGAGAGGGCAGCGCAGGGCTCGAGCCACGGCATCGAGATACATGATATCAGGATTGTACGTAAGGGAGACTACCTCAATCTGGATATCATCGTTGACAACAGCGGGCAGCCTGCCCTCAAAGCCTGGCAGGATAAACTGAACGAGTGCCTCAACGATAAGTCGATCAGTCAATTCCGTGTCAGGGCAGCGCTGGTGCGGCCTTCCTTTATATCATTTGTCGCCCGTGAAGTGCCGCCGCTCGGTTATGCAACGTACTGGATAACAAAATCTGCCCCGGCGCCTGCAGCCAACCGCAACCCCGCCACTTCATCCATTGAAAACGAGTTTCTGAGCGTATCGGTTGATAAAGGCAATACGTTCAAGCTGACCGATAAAAGGACAGGGCAGGTTTACACGGGCTTTGGCTACTTCAGCGACGGCGGAGACAGGGGGGACCTTTATAACTACTGTCCTCCCGCCACTGACGAAATTACCGATTCCCGGGATACCGCGCGCAGGACCGGCCTGAACATCGATAAAGGTCCCGTCACCCAGTCCATCACTCTGAAACTGGAGATGCCCGTCCCCGAATCCCTCACCCCTGACCGGAAGGCAAGGTCTGCCGTCAGGGCGCCGCTTGAGATTAGCGTTAAAGCCGTGCTCACCCGCGGCATAGCAAGGGTTGATTTCACCACCAGTGTAACTAACATCAGCTGCGACCACCGGCTGAGGGTGCATTTCCCGGCGCCCTTCAGATGCGAGGAGGCAATCTATGACGGCCACTTCGAGGTTGTCAGGCGCCAGGCAGGCTCGTTGGCCTATGACGATAGCTGGTTTGAGAAACCGGCTGCCCAGCAGCCGCAAAGAGCCTTCGTCGATATATCGGATGGTCAAAAGGGTCTCATGATAGCCAACCGTGGCCTGCCCGAGGCAGAGGTCTTGCAAACAGGCTCAATCTCTGAAATAGCTCTGACCGTGCTGCGCTGCGTCGGCTGGCTGTCTCTGGACGACCTGGACACGCGCAAAGATCATGCTGGTCCGCCCTGGCTGGCCGTCCCTGATGCGCAGATGCGCGGCGCCCATGAGTTTGAGTACTCGGTCATCCCTCATGCCAGAGGCTGGGCTGATTCTTTCCAGCAGGCTTACACCTTCAATGCCCCCCTGCGTGCTGTCGTCGATGTACCGCATCCCGGCAATCGACGCAGTACCGCTTCCTTTCTGGCCGTTGCTCCCGGCCTGTTCGTCATCTCCGCGATTAAAACGGCTGAGGATGGGCAGGGGCTGATCGTACGCGGATTCAATATCTCAGACCGGTCAATCGATGTGAGCATCAAGCCTGGCATTCCTTTTAAATCCGTGCGAAGGTGCAGGCTGGATGAGACGGCAGAGGATGAACTGACGGTTGAGCAGGATGGGTATCTGCGTTTTTCAGCGGGCGCCCGCAAAATCGTAAGCCTGCGCTTCGAAATACCGGATTGAACAGTTGATGAAAAAGGGGCCTTTTATCAATTTCTCCCGCGCCGCCCAGGTTGATTTAGCTTGACAATAAATAATTACATGTGATAGTTTACTACAATCTCCAGCGTACCTGTACGGAATCTGTCCGGCGATCCGATAAATTTATTTGTGGGGTATCTGTCACATGAAAAGCGATAGTATCAAGAAAGGTATCGAGAGGGCGCCGCATCGGGCGCTGCTCAGGGCCGTGGGCGTACAGAGCGCCGATTTCGATAAGCCCTTCATAGGTGTCGTCAACAGCTTCAACGAGGTGGTCCCCGGACACACGCACCTGAATTCCATCGCCAATGCCGTCAAGACCGGCGTCATCAGCGCGGGAGGTGTGCCTTTCGAGTTCAATACCATCGGAGTCTGCGACGGCATTTCCATGAACCACCCGGGAATGAAGTTCAGCCTGCCCAGCAGGGAGCTGATCGCGGACTCTGTGGAGGTTATGGCTGAGGCCCACCGGTTCGACGCGCTGGTCTTCATACCCAATTGCGATAAGATTATACCCGGCATGCTGATGGCGGCTGTCCGTCTGAATGTGCCTTCCATATTCATCAGCGGAGGTCCCATGCTGGCCGGCAAATTGCACAAGGGCGGGACCTGCCGGACGGTCGACCTGATCTCCGTATTCACGGCGGTGGGAAGCGCCGCTAAAGGTGAGCTCAGCGAGGCGGAGCTCGAGGAGATCGAGATCGCAGCCTGCCCCGGATGCGGCAGCTGCTCCGGGATGTACACTGCCAATACGATGAACTGCCTCACCGAGGCGCTGGGAATGGCGTTGCCGGGCAACGGCACCATCCCCGCCGTCGATTCTCGCAGGCTTCACCTGGCCAGGGAGGCGGGGCGGCAGATAATGGCCGTATTTAAGAAAAACCTGCGCCCGCGGGACATAATCACCAGGGCATCCATCAGCAATGCCTTCGCCGTTGATATGGCGCTGGGCGGCAGCACCAACTCCGTATTGCACTTCATGGCAATCGCCCATGAGGCGGGCATCAAGTTCAACCTATCGCATGTCAATGAGATCAGTGACAGGGTGCCGCATTTATGTAAGCTCAGCCCTGCCAGCGACGTGCATATCGAAGACCTCGACCTGGCGGGCGGAATCCCCGCCGTCATGCACGAGATAGCCAGGCTGCTGGACGGAGAATGCAAAACAGTGACGCTCAAACCGCTCTCCAGCATTTACAGGAACGCCGGGGCAAAAAACCACGATGTGATCAAACCCTTCTCCAGGCCGTTTTCCAGGACCGGAGGGATCGCCATTCTGTTCGGAAACCTCGCCCCGGGCGGGGCCGTGGTTAAAAGCGGGGCCGTCGATCCAGGCATGATGGTGCATAAAGGCCCTGCTCGCGTTTTTGAAAACGAGGAGGACGCTACCAGGGGCATCATGGCCGGAAAGATCAAGGCGGGCGATGTTGTGGTCATCAGGTACGAGGGCCCGCGCGGCGGACCCGGCATGCGCGAGATGCTCACGCCTACCTCTTTAATAACGGGTATGGGACTGGACAGCAAGGTTGCATTGATAACGGACGGCCGCTTCTCGGGCGGCACCAGGGGCGCGGCCATTGGCCATATCGTGCCTGAAGCTGCCGACCGCGGCCCCATCGCCGCCGTACGAAACGGTGATATAATCAGTATAGATATACCTGCCCGCAAGCTGGAGGTCAAGCTCAGTGCTGCTGAGATCAAAAAACGCTTAAGCGCACTGCGCCCCTTCAAAACCGCTATCAGGAGCGGATACCTCAAACGGTATATAGAGAACGTCGGGCCCGCCAGTGAGGGAGCGGTATTCGAGGATTAGGAGTGACCAGCATAGATGATGAAGACCGGCGCAGAGATATTATGTGAGTG
>CAZDXZ010000052.1:4497-11764 GCA_964509615.1 uncultured Dehalococcoidales bacterium | reverse complement strand
GGCTATAATCTTTGCTTGTGTTCGAAATCAACCAGGACCTGATGGGTGTCCTCTCCAGGCTTGCCCCGGTCTGCACGACTCCAGAATGTAAGGCTTTCTTAGTAGGCGGTTTTGTGCGTGACTGGCTGGTGGGCCGCGATACGATCGACCTCGATATAGCCGTTAGCGGCGATTCGCTGGCTATTGCCCGGGAAGCCGCCGAGCTCGTGGACGGCCGCTATGTAATGCTGGACGAGGAAAATCGCGTGGGACGTGTGGTGGTAGCCGGGGAAAATGTGCCGTGGCACATAGATATCACGTCGTACGGGGGCGATATCGAGCACGACCTGCTGCGCCGCGATTTCACCGTAAACGCCATGGGGCTTGACCTGGCTGCTTTCGTCGCTGGCGAGATATCGCTGCTTGATCCAGCGGGTGGAGAAGAAGACCTGAAAAAAGGCCTTTTGAGGCAGGTCAGCGACAGGATATTCGACAGCGATCCCTCGCGGCTGATGCGCGCAGTCAGACTTTCACGGGAGCTCAATCTTGAAATAGAGCCAATTACCGAGGATATCATCCGCCTAAATAGCAGGCTGGTGGAGACGGTTCCCAGCGAAAAGGTCAGGGAGGAGTTGCTCAGGATACTGTCTCTGCCTTATGCAGGCAACTCGGTACGCTGTCTTGATGACCTGGGACTGCTCTGCAGGATAATGCCTGAGATTGAGGCGATGAAAGGCGTCAAGCAGCCGAAAGAGCATTACTGGGATGTTTTTGATCATTCCATTGAATCAATTGCCGCCCTCGAGTATATATTGAGGGAGAGCGACTGGGTTTACGGCAAAGGCAATCTGCTGGAGGCGGTGCCGTGGCATGAGGAGATTCAAAAGCATTTTGAGCAGGAAATTGCCGGCGGCAGCAGCCGCAGGACCCTGCTGAAGCTGGGACTGCTGCTGCACGATATTGCAAAACCCGGGGACCGGACCGTCGAGGAGAACGGCCGTATCAGGTTCCTGGGTCATACCAAGGACGGCGCGGTTACAGCCGCCGCCATGCTGGGAAGGCTGAGATTCAGCACAGGCGAGATCCGCTATGTGGAGAATCTGATTTACCATCATCTCCATCCGGCACAGATGTCCCACGAAGGTCTGCCCACCAACCGTGCCATCTACCGCTTTTTCCGTGACACGGAGGGCTCCGGCATCGATGTTATCTATCTGGCTCTGGCGGACTACCTGGCGGTAGCGGGCCCGCGCGTCGATATCCGTGAGTGGCATATGCATACTGAGCAGGTCAGGTATATAATAGATGTTCATAATAAACAGGAAAGCGAGATATTACCGGTACGCCTGCTGACGGGGAATGATTTAATCAAAGAGTTCAGGATGCACCCGGGCAAGGATATCGGCAGGCTGCTCGGGATGGTCAGGGAAGCCCAGGCCGCCGGTGAGATCAGCACCAGGGAGGATGCTCTGCAGTACGTTAGAAATGCCATCGACAGGGGCGCCTGCTGCTCTGCATGAGTGAGGCAGGTGAACCGAGTTGAGATTGAAACATTGCTCAGGAGGGTTAAAGGATAATTGAAAACAAGTGAAATATTGCTGCTTCTGTTTATAGCCATACTGGTCGGATTCAGCATCTGGGCCATAGTACCGCTGGATGGCGACCGTTTCGGCCGCCAGGGTCTCACACTGGGCCTGGACCTGAAAGGCGGAGCATATCTGGTATATGAAGCTGATCTATCCAAGAAGGACGCGTCGCAGACCGTGGACCAGGTTATGAACAACGTACTTAATAAAATAGAACGACGCGCCAACGCATTCGGCGTGAAAGAGCCGATCATACAGCGCCAGGGCGAGAACCGCATCCTGGTGCAGCTGCCCGGCGAAAAAAATGTGGATGAGGCCAAGAAACTGATAGGGCAGGTCGCTCTGCTGGAGTTCAAAGAGACCACCACGGACCTGTCAGGTCAACCTCAGACTAATGACAAAGGTGAGTATGTCTGGACGATCGCCACGGGCATCGGTAGCGACGGGCAGAACAAAGAACTGACCGGGAAATATCTCAAGCCTAATTCCAGGGTCGAACTGAAACCGAATACAAATGAGCCGGAAGTTGCATTCGAGTGGAATGATGAGGGCGCAGTCCTTTTCGAGCAGATCACCAGGCGCAATATCAACAAGCCCCTCGGCATATTCCTGGACGGACAGCTTATCTCATATCCTACGGTGCGCGCCGTAATTAAGAATTCCGGCATCATCGAAGGCATGGATATGAAAGAGGCGCAGAACCTGGCCATACAGCTTAATTCAGGTTCGCTTGATGTGCCCCTGACCGTTATACAGGAGCAGACCGTCGATGCAACCCTGGGTGCGGACTCAATTAAAAAGAGTATCGTGGCAGGCGCCATCGGCCTTATACTGGTAGCACTGTTCATGATTCTGTATTACCGCATGGCCGGTGTGATAGCGACGCTGGCCCTGATCATATACGGTATTATCCTCACCGCCATCTTCAAGCTTGTTCCGGTTACGCTGACCATGGCCGGCATCGCGGCAGCCGTTGTATCGGTGGGTATGGCGGTTGATGCCAATATACTGATCTTTGAGCGTATGAAGGAGGAGCTGAGGGGAGGGCGTACCATGGGGGCCGCTGTGGACGCAGGCTTCAACCGCGCCTGGCTGGCCATACGGGACAGCAACGTGACCACGTTTATAGCCTGTATAGTGCTCTACTGGTTTGGAGATACTTTCGGCGCCTTCATGGTCAAGGGGTTCGCCCTCACGCTTTTCATCGGCGTGGCTTTGAGCATGTTCACCGCCATCACCGTCAGCAGGCTGTTCCTCTCTATAACGGCCAAGGCCGTTAAGAATACCTGGTTATACGGAGTAAAAGCATGATCGACATCGTACGTAACCGCAAGTGGTTTTTTCTGATCTCCCTGTGTCTGCTTGTACCGGGCATCATCTCTATGCTGGCCTTCGGCTTCAAACTGGGCATCGATTTCAGTAGCGGTACCGTCATGACGCTGCGCTTCAGCCCGCAGATCGAGCAGGGTGCGCTGCGGCAGCAGATGTCTCAGATAGGTTATGACGACGCTACCATTCAGAAGACCAGCGAAGGTGATTTCCTGGTACGTACCAGGGACGTCAATTCAGATGAAAAACTGGCGCTGATCGACGGGCTTAAGAAAGGGCTGAATACGACAGTGACCATCAGGGACTTCGAAACAGTATCGCCGCTGGTTGCCGGCGAAGTGGCGCGCAACGCGGCCATCGCCGTGCTGGTGGCCTCGGTTTTCATGATACTCTACATCGCCTTCGCCTTTAGAAAAATGCCCAGCCCTTTCAAATGGGGCGTCAGCGCTGTGATTGCCCTGCTGCACGATGTACTTATCGTAATGGGCGTGTTCTCCATACTGGGCTGGCTTATCGGTTACCAGGTCGACTCAATGTTCATTGTAGCTATGCTGACGATTGTGGGATTCGCCATCAACAACACCTGCGTGGTCTACGACCGCATACGCGAGAATGTCCGCAGGGGGGTGAGCAAAGATTTCGCTGTTACCGTGAACTCGAGCATACTGGAAACGATCGCCCGCTGTATTAATACCAGTCTTGTGGTGATCTTAACCGGCCTCGCCTTATTCCTGTTCGGCGGAGTTACTATACAGCAGTTCATCCTGGCGCTGCTGGTAGGCGTGCTGGTAGGCATCTATGACTCCATATTTGTGGCCGGGTCGCTGCTGGTGCTGTGGGACAGGGGTCTAAAAGCCGAACCGAAGGCTGCGTAACAACGATGATTAAGACATATCGATCGCTGGAGATAACAGGGGTGATTTATGGATAGGAACCTATTTATCGGTCTATGGGCCTTGCTGATGATACCGCTGTCCACGTTCATGGGCATCGCGGGCATGATCCTGGGCGTTGTGGTGATCCTCTTACTGGGCCTGGGAAGCAAAGAAGGCTGAGAAGATACTGTGTACAAAACGGATGCGGGGCGACTGCCCCGCATCTTTTGTTTATAAGGCTCAATCCTCTATCTTGTGAATCTTGCGGATAGATTTAACGAAATCACCGAAATCCTTGGGTGAGTATGACATGGGTGGGGGCCCCAGCGGATCATAAACCTCCGCATGTCCCATCAGCAGCTCGATGGTTGCTGTGACGGAATAGGCCAGCGCAGTGTGGTTGTAACCACCCTCCAGGCTGAATACCAGCCGGTTGCGGCAAAACTGGTCTGAGATGGCTTTAATGATCTTGGTCATGCGCGCAAAACCCATAGTGGTGAGCGTCATATTTGATATCGTATCCTGCCAGTGGGCATCGTATCCGGCCGATATCAGCATCAGTTCCGGCTGAAAGCGACCGGCCACGGGCACCAGCACCTCGTTGAAAACCTGAAGGTATTCGTTATCTCCCAGACCTGCTTCAAGCGGGATATTCAACGTGTATCCCTCTCCCGCCCCCCTGCCGGTGTCCTCGGCTGCTCCGGTGAACGGGTACCAGGGATACTCGTGAGTGGAACAATAAAGGACCTGTGATTCGCTGTAGAAGGCCTCCTGGGTGCCGTTGCCGTGATGGACGTCGAAGTCGACGATCAATATGCGCTTGATATCGTAGTTGGCCAGGGCAAAACGGGCGGCAATAGCAACATTATTGAAGAGACAGAAGCCCATCTGATGGGAACGGACGGCATGATGGCCGGGAGGCCTGACCGAGGCAAAAACACTGTCGGCCTTTCCGCTCATAACCTGCTCAACCGCCGTCATGACGCCGCCGGCGGCATAAAGAGCTGCCTCCCATGATCCGGGAGAAGCGTAAGTATCCGGGTCCAGCCATCCGCCGCCGCCGTCAATCTCGGCTTTAAGGCTTCTTATATATTCGCGGTCGTGGACGGCGGCAATCTCATCGATGGTGGCGGCGCGGGGGGTGAACTGCAGAAGCTGTCCCTTCACCGATGTCTTGTCGAGGATTGTGTCTATGGCCTTGAGGCGTTCTTTGTTCTCGACATGATTGCCGGTTTCATGATGCTGATATATCTCGCTGGTAATGTAGCCGACTGGCATTTGGTTTCCGGCTTCCTTATATAGATTTCCCGGGAGGCTCATCCTTCAGTTGAGGGCCCTGCCCTATGACCATCACTCCGCGGAAATAGCGCGAGTAAACGTCTCTAATAGCCTTCTCCCACTCAAACGATCCCTTGTTTTTTCTCAGCGCAAGGCTGGCGATCTTTATGTTATGAGGGAGTTTGTCGGCGCGGTCGGAACACGGCATCAGCTTTGCGCAGGGAAAATCGATGCAGTCCGCGCAGAATTCCAGCTCCTTGCTTTTGACACATGTCCAGGTTGCACACTGCTCACCGATGACAGGGCAGTGCCCTTCAATAGACCTGCAGCCGGTGCAGGTGGCCTTATCGGGAGGCCGTTTCAATACCTCGCTGAGCCTTTCTCTCAGCTTTTCATCCTTGATCGCCAGATAGAGAGGACAAAGTCCACAGTGGATTCCGCAGGGAGCTTCCAACGCGTTCTTATCCATGTCGGTCTCCTTTTTAAAATCGTTGCAGCGGGGAGCACGCTAATTATATAGCTAATGTTCAATTGTTACGAGGTTTAAGCGCGGTACCCCCAGCGGATCGATACTGTAGTTCTTGACTCGCGGATTGACCAGAACGTAGTTTCTATTGAACCAGAGAGGTATGGCAGGCGCCTGGTCGACAATAATCTGCTCCGCCTGTCCGTAAAGCTCCATCCGTTTGTCATGATCCTGCTCAACGGCAGCCCTGTCAATCAGGCTGTCGAATTCGCTGCTGGAGAACCGGCCGTGGTTGTACTCGGTACCGGTGTAAAAAAGCGTTTGCAGGAAATTCTGTGGGTCGGGGTAATCCGCCACCCAGCCCAGCACATACATCTCGTCGGCTTCCTGCCGCAGGTTGTAGTGAAACGGGTCTGGCTCAAGCAGCCTTACCGATATTTTCGCTCCCAGGTTTTTTCCCCAATCTTGAACGGCCGCTCCCAGCGATGGGTCGACGTCCACTCCTCCCCATCCGAGCACGGTGATGGTGATGGGCGGCAGGCCGGAGCTGTACCTGGATTTGGCCAGCAATTCCCTGGCATAGACCGGGTCGTAGTCGAGCCCTTTCAGATCTTTCTTGTAACCGGGCATATCGGGAGGCAGGATGCCGTCGGCCCGGCTGGCCATGTCTTTCTCTATTATTCTAATGATGTGGTCCTTGTCCACAGATCGGCTGAAAGCCTGCCTGACCAAAGGATCGTCGAAGGGCGGTTTGGTGGTATTGAAGCCGATATACTGAAGGCTCAACTCCGGATATATGTGCAGCTGATCGTAAAAGGGGCCTGTCCTATCTGTAGCGCGGTCCAGATATAATTGGCTGATCTCAACCACATCGATTTTTCCCGTCTCGTAAAGGGCCATCGGTACACCGTCCAGCAGCTGGAAGTACAGGCGTGCTGTGCCCTTTTTACCGTAATAATTCTGGCTGGGCTGTAAAATGATGAGCGAGCCCTGATCCCACCTGGCCATTCTGTACGGCCCGCTGCCGTTGGGTTTGTACCACCAGTCTGCGCCTTTTTCTACATTCTGGCTGTCCACCACGAAGGACGTGGGGTAGGCCAGCTTGGATAGAAAATATACTTTGGGGGCGTCGATGCTAACCGAGAGGGTGTGGTCATCGATAACGGATACGCCGCTTAACTGTTGAGCCCGGCCGGACAGCGCCTCGGCTGCGCCGACTATGTCATTGAGGTAGGTTGATGCCGTCTGTGAACCGGTAGCGGGATTGCAGGCCCTCTCCCAGGAGTACTTAACATCTGAAGCAGTTACCGGTTTACCGTCATGAAAAAGGGCGTCCGGGCGCAGGAAAAAGGTATAAGTTTTACCGTCGGGGCTCACCGTCCAGCGCTCCGCCAGGTCAGGGACGGGCTCAAGCTTATCATTTAATTTAACCAGGCCGTTGAAGATCTGCATGATGTACAGATGCGATGACATCTCCCCCGATATTGCCGGATCGAGTGTGAGCGGTCCGATATCCCACAGCCTGAGCGTGCCGCCCTTGCCCTCCTGTATATCGGAGTCGCCGGATCCCGTCAGTGCGCATCCTGCAAACGCCGAGATAACGAATATGCCGGCGGCTGTTATGCCGATCAGTTTAGTCAGAAAATTTCTTTTCATTATTTACCTCAGAGCAGATTCCTCGATTTCAGGCTGGTGTAGCCTTTATCGCTGACAATTATGTGATCGAGTACCGGTATGCCCAGCAGCTCACCGGC